>CAZPSS010000096.1:3605-4923 GCA_964589565.1 uncultured Planctomycetia bacterium | reverse complement strand
ATCCCACAATCCCATACGGTGATTAAAGCCGCCGCCGCAACGCACTGCGTATTTTTCTAAAACCCTAAGGCCCGGCGTGGTCTTGCGCGTATCCATAATTCTAACCTGATATGGTTTTACCCGCTGGATATACCTACTGGTCAAGGTGGCAATTCCGCAAAGCCGGCCCAAAAAATTCAAGGCCGCCCTCTCTGCCTTTAAAATACTGCTTGCCTTCCCTTCCAAACGGGCAATAACTGCTTCCGCCTTAATTTCCCTGCCTTCACCTGTTGTGGCGCGAAAACGGATTCCCTTATCTACAGCCTTAAAAACCAGTCCTGCCACATCCAGCCCGCAGGCCACACCCTTCTCTTTAGCCACTATTACCGCCTTTATCCTTCTTTTGGGCGGAATGATTAGATTAGAAGTAATATCTCCTCGGCCTATATCTTCTTTCAGGGCCGCTTTGACTAAAGATAGAATTTTCTTGTTCAATATTTTCATCTTTCTGCCTTAGCGCGTCATTGCAACATCATTTAAACCCCTTCAGGTTATCCCTCAACTTCTTAATAGACTCTTTTAGCTGTTTTGCCTTTTCTTTCTCTTTGTCTACAATCTCTTTAGGGGCCTTCTCTAAAAACTGTTTATTTTTAAGTTTCTTTGCAGTATTCTGCAGGAAGCCCTCTAAATCCTTTAACTTTTCTTTTAATCTCTTTGCCTCTTTCTGGACATTGATAATCCCTTCTAAAGGAACAAATATCTCTATATCGCATACCACTGCTACTGCTGAAGATTTTGGCCTCTTCAGCTTTTGTCCGATTTCCAGCGACTCTATTCCGGCTAAATCTTTGATATATGAAGCATGGGAATTAAGTAAATCCTGCAAAGGTTTCTTGGTCAGGCAAAGCGAAGCTTTTATCCTCCTGCCCGGGTTAATCTCCCAGACCGAACGGATATTCCTTATTGCGGTAATGCAGGAGATTATTGTTTGCATCTGGCGCTCTGCCTTTTTATCAATAAATTGCCTTTGCATATGCGGCCAGCTGGAGACCATAATCGATTTCTCTGCACCGTGCGGCAGGTTCTGCCAAAGCTCCTCTGTGATAAAGGGCATTAAAGGGTGCAGCATCCTTAAGCTCTTTTCTAAGACCTTATACAAGACTACCTGCGTTGTTTCTTTTGAGATTGTCTTTTTGGCTAACTCAATATACCAGTCGCAAAATTCATGCCAGAAAAATTCATAAGCGGCTTTAGCCGCATCGTTAAAGCGGAAATTTTCTAAAGACTTAGTAACTATATCGATTGTTCGATTTAGCCGGCTAAGAATCCACTTATCCGC
>CAZPSS010000096.1:0-3505 GCA_964589565.1 uncultured Planctomycetia bacterium | reverse complement strand
CGCGCGGCATTCCAGATTTTGTTGGCGAAATTACGCCCCGAGGCAAATTTTTCCTGTGATAAAAACAGATCCTGGCCGGTGGCCGTAGTAGAGATAAGGCTGAAACGCAGGGCATCACAGCCATATTGATTGATGATATCCAGCGGGTCAATGATGTTACCCAGAGATTTAGACATCTTGGTACCGGTAATATCCCTGACAGTGCCATGAATATAAACGTCGCTGAAAGGCACCTCTTTCATAAAATACATTCCGGCCATAATCATTCTGGCTACCCAGAAAAAGATTATTTCCTGGGCAGTAACCAGCGCCTGTGTGGGATAGAAATACTTAAGCTCTTCTGTTTTCTGTTTTCTGTTTTCTGTCTTCTGATGAAACGGCCAGCCAAAAGTAGCAAAAGGCCAAAGCCAGGAGGAAAACCATGTATCCAGAACATCTTCATCTTGATAGATGTCTGTTGACTCACAATCAGGACATTTTTGAGGTTTCGTTTTTGAAAGAATAATTCCTTTTTTGTTTACAGTTGACAGTTTACGGTTTACGGCAAAAGATTTTTCTGTTAACTCCCTGCTGTTAACTGCCAACCCGCCTGCCTGTTTCTGGCAATTTCTACAGTAATAAACAGGCAGGCGGTGCCCCCACCAGATTTGGCGGCTAATGCACCAGCTGCGCAGGTTTTTCATCCAGTTTAAATAAACATTTTTCCAGCGCGGAGGATGAAACTTTATCTTACCTTTTAAGACTTCCTCTTCTGCGGCCTTTCCCAGCTTTTGCAGAGCCACAAACCACTGCTCGGAAAGATATGGTTCAACCATCGTATGGCAGCGGTAGCAGTGCCCTACGGAATGTTGATGGGCTACTGTTTTTTCCAGAAGGCCCCTTTCTTGCAAATCCTCCAGGATTGCCTCGCGGGCTTCAAACCTGTCCATTTGCCGATAATCCAAGGGGACATTCTCATTCATCGCAGCATTCGCATTCATCACTACTTTAGCTCTCAGACTGTGCCTGCGGGCAATTTCAAAGTCGTTGGGGTCATGGGCAGGAGTAACCTTGACAATCCCGGTGCCGAATTTAGGGTCCACTCCCTCATCGGCAATAACAGGAATCTCCTCATTAACTAAAGGTAAAACCACAGTCCGGCCAATTAACTTTTTATACCTTTTATCCTTAGCATTAACCGCTACCGCTGTGTCGCCAAGCATAGTTTCCGGACGGGTAGTGGCTACGGTAATATATTTTGCCGCATCAGACTTCAAAGGATAGCGAATATAATAGAGAAAACCCTTTACTTCTTTATGCTGGGATTCTTCGTCGGAAAGAGCAGTCCGGCAGCGCGGACACCAGTTGATAATATAATTTGCTTTATAGATTAACTCCTTGCGGGCAAGCTGGATAAAGACCTCTGCTACCGCATCAGAATATTGCTCATCCATAGTAAAACGCGTCCTTGCCCAATCGCAGGAACAGCCCAATTTTTTCAGTTGCGTAATAATTGTGGAGCCGTATTTTTCTCTCCAAAGCCATGTCCTCTCTAAAAACTTTTCTCTTCCCATGTCCTGACGCGAAAGTCCCTCCCGGGCAATCTCCTTCTCCACCACATTCTGAGTGGCAATTCCGGCATGGTCTGTGCCGGGCATCCAAAGGGCGCAATATCCCTGCATACGCCGAAAGCGGATGAGAATATCCTGAATGGTATTATTCAGGGCATGGCCCATATGTAAGATGCCGGTGATATTCGGCGGGGGGATGACTATGCAGTAAGGCTTCTTTCGGGAATCAGCCTCGGCATGAAAAAACTCATTTTCTTCCCAGAATTGATACCATTTATCTTCACATTCTTTGGGATTATATCTTGGAGGGATGTCGGGCATCTTTCAGTAATTTATATTCAATAGAATCTACCAGCGCCTGCCAGGATGCTTCAATAATGTTTTCCGAAACACCCACAGTGCCCCAGGAGTCTTTCTCGTCCTGGGACTGAATTAAAACTCGCACTTTGGCGGCGGTGCCGGCTCTCTCATCCAGCACGCGCACCTTAAAATCGCTCAGGTGCATCCCGGCCAGGGCAGGATAAAACTCCAATAAGGCCTTGCGCAGAGCATTGTCCAGCGCATTTACCGGCCCGTCTCCTTCGGAGGCAGTGTGCTCTTCAATCTTATTTACTATCAGTTTAATTGCGGCTTCGGAGGTAAGTTTACCGTCTTTGTCCTTCTCAATAATTACCCGAAAGCCTTCCAACTCAAAGAACTTTTTATGTTTCTTCATCGCCTTTTGCATTAAAACCTCAAAAGAGCCTTCGGCGGCCTCAAACTGATAGCCCTCGTGCTCCAAATTTTGCAAAAGTTTTAGGATTCTTTTGGTATGAGGGGCCTCTTTCTTCAGGCCTAACTCCAATTGTTTTGCCTTCAAAAGAATGGACGTCCTTCCGGAAAGCTCAGAGATTAAAAAGCGTCTGCGGTTTCCTACCAATTCCGGCTTAATATGCTCATAAGTGAGAGGGTGCTTCACCATAGCATTTATGTGCACTCCCGCTTTATGGGCAAAGGCGCTTTCGCCCACAAAGGGCTGGTTATTCTGGTGGCGCATATTGCTTATTTCGCTCACATATCGAGAAACTTCGGTCAGTTTTTTAAGTTGAGTATCGGAGATACAATCTACGCCTAATTTTGACTTAAGGTTGGCAATGCAGACTATTAAATCTGCATTCCCGCAACGCTCGCCGTATCCGTTCATTGTCCCCTGAATGTGGCTTAAGCCTTCTTCTACAGCTGCAATCGTATTGGCAACTGCCATTCCTGAATCGTTATGGGTGTGGATTCCTAAAGGGACTCTTAAGGTTCGCCGAACTTCTCTAATGAGCTTTACCAGGGAAGACGTGAGCATCCCCCCGTTTGTTTCGCACAAAATTATTACATCCGCCCCTGCCTCCTGCGCGGCGAGAACTGTCCTTAGGGCGTAATCCAAATTTTCTTTTGCGCCATCAAAGAAATGCTCGGCGTCGTAAAAGACTTTGCGTCCTTTTGACTTTAGATACTTAACCGAAGATGAAATCATCCTCAGGTTCTCATCCTGCGATGTCTTTAAAACATACCTGACATGCAGTCCCGAGCTTTTCCCGAACAGGGTAATTATTTCTGTCTCGGCCTTCAAAAGCGCTTTAATATTGGCGTCCTTTTCCGGATGCAGATGCGGCCGGCTTGTCGAGCCGAATGCGCAAATCCTGGCACATTTCATGCGCCTGCGCTTCACCAGCTTAAAGAACTGCATATCTTTGGGGTTGGAGCCGGGCCAGCCTCCTTCGATATAATGGATACCAAGGGTGTCTAATTTCTGCGCAATCCTTAATTTATCCTCTACCGAATAAGAAATCCCTTCTGTCTGAGCGCCGTCTCTTAAGGTAGTATCATACAACTCAACTTTACGCATTGCAATCTCCAAATCTACTTCTTCTCCAATTTAAACTTTTTATGGATCGCGCGCACTGCTTTTTGGGCAAATTTTTTCC
>CAZPSS010000095.1:0-4946 GCA_964589565.1 uncultured Planctomycetia bacterium | reverse complement strand
CTGGTGTAGTCTGCCGATTTATCGGCAAAAGCCCAATAAATTGGGCAACTACACCGAACCGTTATTTAGTTGACAAAGCACGATGGCAAGGGGTAACACAACTTCAGTTCGGTGTTTTTGCGAAGCGAGCATCAGCAATTTTTTGCCAAAAGAGTTGTTAGAACTTACAGTGAGCGAATGGCGAAACTGACCGAGTTAAACCCAATTATCCTCTTACGAGAGAATTTCGCCAAATGAGCGAACTGTTAAGTTCAACAACTCGGCAAACAAATTGCAGCGAGCGGAGCAAAGGCACCGAACTGAAGTTATAAAGATCGCGCCAAGGGTTCGCCTTTGGAACGGGGCGGGCCTCTGATAGATTGCAATGATGCATGAAAATAAGTCCTTAATCAAATCTACGCGGGTAATCGCCGGGGCAACACTGGCCAGCCGCATTCTGGGCTTTATTCGCGATGTGCTCATTGCCAAGTTCTTTGGCACGGCAGTTTCCGCCCAGGCCTTTGTGGTAGCCTTCAGAATCCCCAATCTTCTGCGCAATATAGTCGGAGAAGGCAGCACAAACAGCGCTGTGGTTCCTGTTCTTTCCCGCCTGAATGAGCAGAACAGGAAGGATGAGTTCTGGCAGGTAGCCAATAGCCTTTTGAATGTCCTGATAGTATTATTGGCAGGCCTCACTTTATTGGGAGAATTATTCACTCCCTGTATTGTGCGGGTTCTCGCCCCCGGTTTTATCAAAGACCCTGCAAAATTATACCTGACCATAAGGCTTACCCGTTGGATGTTTCCTTATCTTCTTTTGATTGGTTTGAGCGCCTATGCAATGGCGGTTTTGAATTCTCTTAAAAGTTTTGCTTTGCCGGCGTTGGCCCCTTGTATGCTCAACATCAGCTTAATTGCCGGCGTGCTCATACTTTCCCCGCGCTTAAAAGAGCCTGTTTTTGCTTTGGCCATGGGAGTGTTAGCCGGCGGCTTGCTGCAGTTGGCAATTCAGCTTCCCTTGCTTTTTAAAAAAGGCCTGTTTAAAAAAAGACTCTCCGGCTTTGTTCATCCAAAGGTAAAAGAAATGGGCAGGCTTTTCCTGCCGCGCACATTGGGGATAGCGGTATATCAGTTTAATATCTTTGTAGACACTATTTTTGCCTCTTTAGCCTTGATAGTGGGCGAGGGGGCGGTGGCGGCGCTTTATTATGCAAACCGCATAGTTCAGTTTCCCCTGGCTTTATTCGGCGTAGCCTTGGGCCAGGCGGCGCTGCCGGCTATGTCGGTATTGGCCCTCAAAGATGACAGGGCTCAGTTGAGGAGCACGCTTTCTTTTTCTCTGCGCAGTGTATTTACGATGATGGTTCCGGCGACGGTAGGCATAATGGTCCTGGCCCGGCCTTTGGTTGAAATAATATTTGAAAGAGGAAGTTTCGCCGGCTTTTCTACGGATATTACCTCTTTTGCCCTTTTCTTTTATTGTCTGGGGCTTACCGGCTATGCCGGCATAAAGATACTGGCAGGCTGTTTCTATGCCTTAAAGGATACTTCCACGCCCGGCAAAATAGCGGCCATTGCCTTAGTGATTAATATTGTCTTAAACCTGAGCTTAATGTGGCCCTTAAAGCTCGCCGGCCTTGCCCTGGCTACGGCCATTTCGGTTACGGTGAACTTTATTTTACTTTTCTTTGCCTTAAGAAAAAAGATAGGCCCGTTTGAGCGCTTTATGTTTCTGCCGAGTTTGCGGAGAGTCATCCTGGCCGCCGCTATTATGGGGGCAGCCTTGTGGGTTATTTTTTACCGTCTGGATGCCCTTTTGGGTAAAGAGCTTTGGCCTGCGCTTAAACTTATGATTTCTGTTTTGGCGGCGGTTGCAGTGTATGCGGCGGCTCTGAAGGCATTTGCCGCTGAGGAGGCGGAGATATTTATCGGATGGATATTAAGGAGAAAGTAAAAGGTTTTCCGGATTCCGCGGGCGTATATTTGATGAAGGATAAGGTTGGGCGTATCCTTTATGTGGGCAAGGCCTCTTCATTAAAGAAAAGAGCCGCTTCCTATTTCCATGGTATAAGGAAGTATAAACGCAATACCACTCGAAAGCCACCTACGGATAAGACGCAGGCGCTGCTTGAGCGCGCAACGGATATAGATTATATCGAGACTTCATCCAGCGCCCAGGCGTTATTGCTGGAAAATGCCTTAATCAAAAGGAACAGGCCTTACTATAATGCCGCCCTGAAGGACGATAAAAGCTATCCTTATATAAAAATCAGCGCAAAAGACGATTACCCCTGCCTTTTAATTGTTAGAGGCAAAAAAGAAAAGGGCGCCCGCTATTATGGGCCCTACACCAATGTCAAGCTGCTTAAGGAGGCAGTCAAGGCCGTGAGGACAATTTTTCCTTTCAGGAGCTGTTTAAGGCTTCCTAAGAAACCATGCCTTTACCTTCACCTCAAACTCTGTCCGGGAATGTGTGTAAAAAAAGTAAACAAACAGGCTTACCGCCAAAACTTAAGGCAGTTGGGCCTGTTTCTTGAAGGAAGATACAAACGCCTGCTTAAGGAGTTAAAATATATGATGTATCAGGCGGCCAAAAACCAATTTTATGAAGAGGCGGCCTTATTGCGAGACAGGCTTAATTCTTTAAGCGAAGTTATTGCCCAGACCAGGGAGACCAAAGGTTCCTTCGACTTCGTTCAGGATTTAATTTTAGAGCTGCAGAAAACCCTTAGGCTAAGCAAAGCGCCCGAGCGCATCGAGGCCTTTGATATCTCGGAGATTGGCGGCAGGGGGCTTGCGGGCTCAATGGTAAGTTTTTCAGTCGGCCGGCCGGATAAAAATAATTATCGCAAATTTAGAATAAAGACAGTGCGGGGGATAGACGATTATGCAATGCTCCGTGAGGTTTTGCGCCGCAGGTTTAGCCATGCGTCATTCCTGCGAAAGCAGGAATCCATCCCCGCGTCATTCCTGCGAAAGCAGGAATCCATCCCTCATTTGGTGCTCATCGATGGAGGCAAAGGCCATCTCTCCTGCGCCTGCGCGGAATTGAGGAGGCTGGGGCTGGGAGAAATTGCCGTTATTGCTCTGGCCAAGCGTTTAGAGACCATTTATACATCGAAAGGCGCAGTTTTAAACCTGCCCGAAGATTCAAGGGTTCTGCATCTTCTGCAGAGGATTCGCGATGAGGCGCACCGCTTTGCTATTTTCTACCATCGCAAATTAAGGCGAAAAACTATGCGCTTATCCGCGCTGGATGAGATTCCCGGGGTCGGGCCAAAAAGAAAGCGGGATTTATTGCGCTGCTTTAAGTCTGTTCAGGCAATAAAAGAGGCAAATTTGGAAGATTTGCTGAAGGTGGGCAGTATTGATAGAAAGACAGCAGAAGGAATTGTTAAACACTTAGAAGCATAGTAACCTAAGACCGTAACCTAAGACCGTTTCTCAACTCAATCGGGAAACTGTCCCAAACTCAATCGGGAAACTGTCCCCTGATGCCCCTGATGCCGAAATATACATCATTTCAACGTAAAGTTTTCAAGGCCGTATCTCGAATACCTTTTGGCCAGGTGCGTAGTTATAAATGGGTGGCTCAAAGAGCAGGGTATCCTCGGGCAGTCAGGGCGGCAGCTTCTGTCTTAAAGAAAAATAAAAACCTGTTTGTTGTGCCCTGCCATCGAGTAGTTAAATCTGACGGCTCAATCGGCGGCTATGTCCTGGGCAAAGGCGTGAAGAAGATGCTCCTGGACTTAGAGAAGCGATTGACGCAGGGGCAATAGATTGGTATAATGATTGCCAAAGTGTTATATTGCTAAACTGTTAAACTGATGAAAAGGTATTTAGAGATTACCAATATGACAATATAGCAATTTAACAGTATAGCAATAGAGTAAAAAGGAGAGGAGTGAAAAATGTTAGACGACTTAAGGACACAATTGGAACTTATCGACCAGCGGCTTAAACAACTGCGAGGTTATCTTTGACATAGGCCGAAAACAGGAGCGGGTAAAAGAAGTTGAAGAGCGGATGTCCGACGTGGACTTCTGGAAAGACAGCAAAAAAGCGCAAGGCCTGATTGCGGAAATGAAGGCCCTGAAATCCGCTTGCCTGCCCTGGGAAAAAGCCAAAGAATCGCATAAGGATTTAAAGGAACTAATAGAAATCGTAGATTGGCAGGATACTGCCTCCATCGGTCAACTGCAAAAAGATATTGCCCGGTTGCGCAGCGCAATAGACAAGCTTGAGTTTAGGACATTACTGAGCGGGGAAGAAGACCGGAACAACGCTATCCTGAGTATTCACGCCGGCGCAGGAGGAACCGAGTCCTGCGATTGGGCGGCGATGCTTACGCGGATGTATCTTCGCTGGTCGGAGAGAAGAGGCTTTACTGTTCAGACCTTGGATTTTTTACCCGGAGAGGAAGCCGGCACAAAGAATATTACCCTTTTGATAAAGGGCGAGTATGCCTGCGGATACCTTAAGTCGGAAAGCGGAGTGCACAGGCTTGTGCGCATTTCTCCTTTTGACGCCAATAAACGCCGGCACACTTCATTTGCTTCTGTAGATATCATTCCCGAAATTAGCGAGGATATTAAAGTGGAGCTCAAGGCCGAAGACTTAAGGATTGATACTTACAGGGCAAGCGGGGCCGGAGGCCAGCATGTGAATGTAACGGATTCGGCAGTGCGTATTACCCATCTTCCCACAGGTGTTGTGGTGCAATGCCAGAACGAAAGGTCGCAGTTTAAAAATAAGTCTTCCGCGATGAAGGTATTGCGCGCCCGGCTTCACGAAAGAGAAAAGGAAGAACAGAGGAAAAAATTAGAGGCAGGTTCCACCCAGAAGCAGGAGATTGCCTGGGGCAGGCAGATCCGTTCCTATGTAATGCACCCCTATACTATGGTAAAAGACCACCGCACTAATTTAGAAAAAGGAAATGTGAATGCGGTAATGGACGGCGACATCGA
>CAZPSS010000094.1:0-4969 GCA_964589565.1 uncultured Planctomycetia bacterium | reverse complement strand
TGATCGCGGCATAAACAAAGACTATTGTGCTCTTCCGGCACTTTTAGCCGTGGGAACAGTGCACCATTATTTAGTGCAACAGGCTCTGCGTACCCGCGTTGGGATTATTGTAGAGAGTGCCGAGCCGCGCGAGGTGCATCATTTTGCGCTTTTGTTTGGTTATGGCGCTGACTGCATTAATCCTTATCTGGCTTATGCTGCAGTAGAATATCTGGCGCAGGAAAAAGAGCTGCGGATATCTTTCGCAAGAGCACAAGAAAACTATCGCAAGGCAGTAGAAAAAGGAATCTTGAAGATTCTTTCTAAAATGGGAATCTCCACTTTGCAAAGTTATCGCGGAGCGCAGATTTTTGAGACCCTGGGCTTAGGCGATGAAGTTGTTGAAAGTTGTTTTTGCGGGACAGTTTCCAGAATCGGCGGGATCGGCTTTGAAACCATTGCGCAAGAAGTAGCCTTAAGGCACAGCCAGGCATACAGAGAAGATGCTTTATCAGCGCCCTATTTAAACAATGATGGCCTATACCAATGGAAAAAAGACGGGGAATTCCATTTATGGAATCCCGACACCATTGCAGCTTTACAGGATGCCACTCGGGAAAATGATCCACAGAAATATAAAGAATTTTCAGAGCTAGTGAATAATCAGTCAAAAAATCCGGTGACTTTGCGCAGCCTGCTCAAGTTTAAGAAAGCTAATCCTGTGCCTCTGGAAGAGGTAGAGCCGGCAGAAGAGATTGTAAAGCGCTTTGCTACCGGAGCAATGAGCTTTGGCTCTATTAGTAAAGAAGCGCACGAGACAATAGCTATTGCGATGAATAGACTAGGGGGGCGTTCAAATACCGGAGAAGGCGGCGAGGACCCGGCGCGTTTTACGCGCCTGGCAAACGGCGATTCTAAACGCAGCGCAATAAAACAGGTAGCCTCCGGAAGGTTCGGGGTAACCACAAATTACCTTATTAATGCCGATGAATTACAGATTAAGATTGCCCAAGGGGCTAAACCCGGCGAGGGAGGGCAATTGCCCGGCCATAAAGTAAGTGTAGTAATCGCACGCACACGCTATACTACGCCGGGAGTAACCCTTATTTCTCCTCCGCCGCACCACGATATTTACTCCATCGAAGATTTAGCCCAATTAATCTTTGATTTAAAAAATACTAACCCAAAGGCGCGCATCAGCGTAAAACTGGTTTCGGAAACTGGCGTTGGCACGGTTGCTGCCGGAGTAGCCAAGGGAAAAGCTGATATGATTTTAATTTCCGGCGGAGACGGAGGAACCGGTGCGTCTCCCTTAAGCTCGATTAAGCATGCAGGGCTGCCTTGGGAGTTAGGCCTGGCTGAAACGCATCAGGTCCTGGTCCTGAATGATTTAAAAAACAAGGGGCGCCTGCAAAATGATGGCCAAAAGGGTACCGGCCGCGATGTTGCAATCGCCGCTTTATTAGGAGCCGAAGAATTCGGTTTCTGCACGGCGGTGCTGATTGTTTTGGGCTGCGTAATGCTGCGGCACTGCCATTTAAATAATTGTTCTGTCGGGATTGCCACGCAGGAGGAGATTCTATGCAGGAGATTTTCTGGACAGCCCGAATACATCATTAATTATTTCCTTTTTGTGGCGCAGGAATTGCGCGAGATTATGAGCTGCCTGGGTATAAGGTCTATAGATGAAATGGTGGGGAGAACTGAGTTTCTGGAGTTAAACTCAGAGATTTTACCTTGGAAAGCTAAGGGGATTGATTTTTCACGGATTCTTTACAAGCCCCAGGTGCCTAATACTGTAGGAACGCTTTGTACGATATCACAGAATCACGGCATAGATACTGTTTTAGATTTAAAACTTATGGAGCTGGCAAGGGGAGCTTTAGAGAAAGAAGAGTCAGTAAAGATTGATTTACCAATTAAAAACACAAATCGCACCACCGGCGCAATGTTAAGTGGTAGGATTTGTAAAATCTACGGAGAGGAAGGCTTGCCTGAGGATACTATTTGTTTTAAATTTAAGGGAGTTGCCGGGCAAAGTTTTGGGGCATGGTTAGCAAGGGGTGTTACTTTTGAATTAGAAGGGATGGCGAATGACTACGTAGGAAAAGGTATCTCCGGAGGTAAAATTATTATTTATCCTTACCGGCAAGCCGATTATAAGCCTGAAGAAAACATCATTATCGGTAACACTGCTTTTTATGGCGCGATCTCAGGTGAGGCTTATATTCGTGGAGTAGCCGGAGAAAGATTCTGCATTAGGAATTCCGGTCTGAATGCGGTGGTGGAAGGCGTAGGCGATCATGGTTGCGAATATATGACGGGCGGAAGGGTAATAGTTTTAGGAAAGACAGGCCGCAATTTTGCCGCGGGTATGTCCGGAGGAATCGCCTATGTGTATGATGTAGACGGAAACTTTAAATACAGATGTAATCCAGAGATGGTGGAGCTAGAGAATCTTTCAACGGAGGATGTACGCACTATTTATAATTTGGTGAGTAACCATTATAAATATACACAAAGCGAAGTAGCCTATAGGATTTTAGATAATTTCAGCCGCTCAATATATAAGTTTGTTAAGGTAATGCCCGGATAATATAAACGGATTTTAGAAATGAAAGAGATAGAAGAAATTCCAGAATTACAAGAGGTTTCGGATGGGTGAACTGAGAGGTTTTCTAAAAGTAGAAAGCAAAACAACAGAATCGCGTCCGGTATGCGAACGGGTAAAGGACTTTCGCGAAGTAGGTACCCTTGCGACTTGTAATCATTACGAAGAGCAGGCCAGCCGCTGTATGGATTGCGGAACGCCTTTCTGTCATTGGGGTTGTCCCGTGGGAAATTACATTCCTGAATGGAATGATTTAATGTTTCGAGGCAATTGGGAAAAGGCCTGGCAATTATTGGAAGCAACTAATAATTTGCCGGAGATAACCGGAAGGCTTTGTCCTGCCACTTGCGAATATGCCTGTGTTTTAGGGATAAACGATGATGCTGTTACCATCAGAGAAAATGAATTGGCAATTATTGAACATGCATTTAAAAAAGGTTGGGTAAAGGTTCGTCCGCCACTTAGACGCACTGGTAAAACCATCGCCATAGTAGGCTCTGGGCCGGCGGGGTTGGTTTGTGCAGACCAGCTAAATCAGGCTGGTCATAATGTCGTTGTATTTGAGCGCGACGATGAAATCGGAGGGATTCTACGTTACGGGATTCCGGATTTTAAACTGGAAAAACGCATTATTGATCGACGAACGGAGATTTTAGAGAAAGAGGGGATTAAATTTATTACCAATGTAAATGTAGGAGAAAATTATTCGTCCAAAGAATTATTAAAAGAATTTGATGCAATATGCCTTGCCGGCGGAAGCCGCACCCCTCGGGATTTAAATATTCCCGGTAGAAATTTATCAGGAATCCATTTTGCCTTGGATTATTTGATTCAAGCCAATAAAAGGGCTGCGGGAGAAAAAATACCGCAGGGAAAACTTATCAATGCAAAAGGAAAAAAAATGGTAGTTATCGGCGGAAGCGACACCGGCGCAGATTGTGTGGGAACTGCCCACCGACAAAAAGCCGGTTGTGTCGTACAAATAGAGCTTTTATCTAAACCGCCGGAATATCGCAGTCCAGATTATCCTTGGCCCAAATATCCTTCTATACTGAAAACCTCGACCAGTCACGAAGAGGGTGGGGAGCGTCAATGGTCCATAGCCACTAAGAAATTTCAAGGGGAAAGTGGAAAGGTAAAGAAACTTTCCTGCGTAAGAGTGGAATTTGAGAAGGATGGTCAGGGGCAATCGGTAATGAAAGAAATTAAAGGCAGCGAATTTGAAATAGAGGCGGATTTAGTGATTCTGGCCTTAGGTTTTTTGCATCCGGAAAAGAAGGGTTTATTGGAAGAACTTTTTTTAGAGTTAGACTCCCGCGGAAATATTAAAACCAATGAGAATTATATGACTTCAATTAAGAAGGTTTTCTCTGCCGGCGATATGCGTCGCGGACAATCGCTAATAGTCTGGGCTATCTCAGAAGGAAGAAAGGCTGCCTACTTCATTGATAAACATTTAATGGGAAAAACAAATTTGTCGAAGATGTAAATCTTAAAAATTGATGGTTCGACTACGCTCACCATCAACCCTGAGGAAAGACGTATTCCGAAGGGTTGACATTTTCTGTAGATGTGGTATATTCATAAATGGTAATTCAAAGTAAGAACTTACCTAAATTAAACAAAGGCGTTTTGAGGCCGAATTATCGGCGCGAAAACGCCTTTTTTAATGAGCACTAAACTTACGGAACGCTCGCCTGCCGTATAGCGGCGGCTCGCAGCGACGTAAGTTTATGTGCGAATTAATCCCGAGCTTGCGCAGAAAATTTCTTCGAAATTTTCAAGTCTTTAAGCGAGGGATAAGGGATGTTTTATGGCAAAGTACATATTTGTAACTGGAGGCGTAATATCAAGTTTGGGAAAAGGGATTACCTGTGCTTCAATTGGCAAGATTCTGGAGTCGCGGGGATTAAAGGTTGCTCTTATGAAATTTGACCCCTATATCAATGTTGACCCGGGGACTATGAATCCTTATCAGCACGGAGAGGTTTATGTCACCGAAGACGGTGCTGAAACCGATTTAGATTTGGGCCATTATGAAAGATTCACCCAGGCCAACGCTACAAAATTCAATAACGTTACTACCGGTCAGGTTTATAATGCCGTGATCTCCAAAGAAAGACACGGTGATTATTTAGGAAAGACCATCCAGGTCATTCCTCACATTACTGACGAGATAAAAGAGAGGGTTAAAAAAGTAGCTTCTGTGTCTGGTGCAGACGTGGTAATCGTTGAAATTGGTGGAACAGTAGGCGATATTGAAAGCCTGCCTTTTTTGGAAGCAGCCAGGCAATTCAGATTAGATATAGGATATGATAATGTACTTTATGTACATGTTACGCTAATTCCTTATGTAAAAGTGGCGGATGAGATAAAGAC
>CAZPSS010000093.1:0-5012 GCA_964589565.1 uncultured Planctomycetia bacterium | reverse complement strand
AGTGCCGAGCCCTCCTGGGCGAGGCCAATCTCAAACAGTAATGACTGAGCTGTAAAACAAAAAAAA
Organism: uncultured Planctomycetia bacterium; assembly: GCA_964589565.1. Taxonomy (GTDB): domain Bacteria; phylum Omnitrophota; class Gorgyraeia; order JAFGHF01; family JAFGHF01; genus CAZPSS01. Next base: position 4,946 of record CAZPSS010000093.1, on the reverse strand, counting down.
GGTCAGGCGGTAATCCCCTCAAGTTTCGGGTGGAATACGCAAACCTTGATTGAGCCATAGACCGTATACGCAACTTCAGTTCGCTGTCTTTGCTGCGCTCGCTGCAATTTTTTGCCGACTTTTTGGACTTAACGGCTCGTTCGTTTGGCGAAATTCTCTCGTAAGACTATAATTGGGAGATTCTCGGTCAGTTTCGCTTGATCCGTAAGTATAATCCTGATAATCTAATAATTCAGGTAATCCAATTGGATGATATATGCTTCAAAAGAGGAAGGAAAATTTAAGTCGCAAAAGTAGTAGTTTTGCGACGTTGGGGTGGAGAAATAGGTAAAAATGAAGTGGTGTCCCTGTTGTAGGAAATATATGGAAACGCGTGTAGAAAGGATTGAAAATCAAGCTGTTAATCAGGATCCGCCGTAAAAGTAACACCTTTTGCAAGGTTGAGGAATGATTCTAAACAAACGGACGAATAAAAGGTAAAAATGTCTTGACATTAGGCTTGTCATATGGCATACTCAAAGTGTAAGGAAAAGATAACAAGGAGGCATAGGCAATGCCATTACTTCATACGCCTGTAACAAAAGAAGTCAAACAAATAAGAGGTTTTCTCGGGTGTTCACAAGAGACATTAGCCGGTATTATAGGCGTCGGCACAAGGACCGTTGTCCGTTGGGAGCACAACGAAAGCTATCCCCATCAATTAGCAATAGAAAAACTTAGGAAAATAGAAAGACTTATCCAGAAACTTTCAGAGGTTTTCCAGCCCCAACAGGCAATAGAATGGCTTAATGCACCCAACCAGTCTCTGGGCGCGCGCACTCCACTTAAAGAAATTATGCACAACGGCGAAGGGATTGAAAAAATCATTAATCTCCTCGGAACAATAGAGTGGGGGATAGTTACTTAATCTTATGCTCCAGAAACAAGGCCATAGTAACTTAGAGCATCGCTTTCTTAAAGTTAAACCCATCCCCCTAAGTACAGCCTGTTACCGCATAGTTTCCCGCAAATATGACGTATTGAATACGAATGGAAGTCTGCTATACTTTGGAAGATATAGCAATAAAGAGTTTCTTGTTTTATATACTGCGGATTTTGAGGAACTTTGCGAAGCAGAACTGGCGCGAAAGACCAAAATTAAGACAAAGTTTATCTACAAAATCGCGAAACTAAATCTAAGGCTCAGGAAAATTATTGACCTAACGAGCGAAAAGAACATCAAGCTCCTAAATATACAGAGAGATGATCTTATAGGTGATAACTGGGACATTCCTCAGCTCATAGCAGTTTTAGCTTACCAAAAAGGATATGAGGGTCTTCTTGTTCCTTCTGCGACAGAGAAGGGAAATAATATTATTTTATTCCCCGATAATTTCAGTAAGAATTCCGCAATTAAAAAAATGGCAGAGAAAATCAGGAGATTATAAGCACAGGGCATTAAGGGGTAAGAATTCACTAATGGATAAACACCTCATCCGCAACTTTTCCATAATTGCCCACATCGACCACGGCAAATCCACCCTGGCCGATAGGCTTTTAGAATATACTCACACAGTGGACAAACGGGAATTTCGCGACCAGATGCTTGATTCTATGGACTTGGAAAGAGAGCGGGGTATTACCATTAAGGCCTCCGCGGTGAGGTTATTATATAAGGCAGATGACGGCAGTGAATATGTGTTCAATCTTATTGATACCCCCGGCCATGTAGATTTTACTTATGAGGTCTCCAAATCTTTGGCTGCCTGCGAAGGCGCGCTTTTGATAGTTGATGCCTCCCAGGGAGTGGAGGCGCAGACAGTAGCTAACCTCTATATGGCAATGGAGCACAACCTGAAGATTATTCCCGTAATTAACAAGATTGATATGGCCAGCGCCAATCCGCAAAAGGTAAAGAAGCAGATTTCAGAAATCCTGAAATTAGATCCCGAAGATATAATTTTGGCCAGCGCCAAAGAGGGGCTGGGCACAAAGGAGATTTTAGAAAGCATTGTCCGCAAAATCCCTCATCCCATAGGAGAAGACAAAAACCCCCTGCAGGCCTTAATCTTTGATTCGGCTTTCGATGTCTATAAAGGCGCTATCTCTTATGTGCGGGTAGTCAACGGCCATATCCGGCCCGGTATGAAAATTAAGATGATGGCTACGGATAAGCCCTATGAGGTTGAAGAGTTGGGCATTCTTGTCCCCAAGGCAACCAAAGTGCAAAGATTGGATTGCGGAGAGGTAGGCTACATTAGCTGCAATATCAGGAATGTCAAGGACATTGTTATCGGCGATACAATTACGGGCGCCTCGGCCGGGGCCGCTGAGCCTTTACCTGGTTACAGAAAATTTCAGCCTATGGTTTTCTGCGGTATCTATCCGGTTAATAATAGGGATTTTCCTCAGCTTCGCCAGGCTATGGAGAAACTGCGCCTTAACGACGCTTCTTTTGTATATGAACCAGAGAGTTCAATACAGGCAGGATATGGTTTTCGCTGCGGGTTCTTAGGGCTTTTACATATGGAGATAGTTCAGGAACGCCTGGAAAGAGAATATAACCTTAATCTAATTTTGACTGTTCCCAACGTAGTTTATAAAGTAAGGAAAACCGACGGACAGATATTGGAATTGGATAGTCCCGCTAAATTTCCGCGCCCTGAGGATATTGCCGATTTTCAGGAGCCGTTTATCCGCGCCTTTATAATGCTGCCGGCGCAAAGTATGGGGGAGATTATGGAACTGGCCCAGAGCCGGCGGGGCAAGTATTTAAGCACAGAATATTTAAGCGAGGATACGGTAAAACTGGTTTATGAGCTGCCCCTGGCAGAGGTCATTGTCGATTTTTACGACCGCATTAAGTCTCTTACCCGGGGCTATGGCTCTTTGGATTATGAACTCAAAGGTTATCAGTCCACCAAATTGGTTAAGCTGGACATTCTGATTAACGATAAGGTTTGCGATGCGCTTTCTTCCATCATGCATAAGGATAAAGTCCAGGCAAAGGCAAGAAGGCTTGTGGATAAGATGAAAGAGCTGGTGCCCCGTCAGTTATTTCAGGTGGCAATCCAGGCAGCCCTGGGTACGCAGATAATTGCCCGGGAGACCGTGCGGCCGCTGAAGAAACATGTTACCGGTAAGTGTTATGGCGGGGATATTACCCGCAAGCGTAAACTCTGGGAAAAACAGAAGGCAGGCAAGAAGCGGATGAAGCAATTCGGCAATGTGGAGATTCCGCAAGAGGCCTTTATGGCTGCTTTAAAAATATAGTAGAGAGTAGAGAGAAAAGGAGAACAAGTGAAGGGAAAGACTAAGAGATTAGTTCGGGAGTATGCAGAGTCTTTATTAATTGCGGCAGTTTTAGCTTTAATCATCAGGACTTTTATTGTTACCCCTTTTAAAATTCCCACAGGCTCTATGGAGCCCACGCTCAGGCCGGGAGATAAAATCTTTGTCAACCGCTTTATTTACCGCTTTCAGAAGCCCCGGCGCGGGGATGTAATTGTCTTTCGCTATCCGGAAAACCCGCGCAGAGATTTCATTAAGCGTCTGGCGGCCTGCGCAGGGGAGACAATAGAGATAACCGGGGGCAAACTTATAATTAACGGCGAGCCCGTTGATACTCCGGAGATTTTTCAAGAAACATATTACGAGAACCGGGGAAGTTATGGAGCGCTTGGGGCAGAGATTACCGTGCCCGATGATTGCTATTTTGTCCTGGGAGATAATAGCAGCAGTTCCCGGGATTCGCGATACTGGGGGTTTGTTCCGCGAAAGCTTTTGCGAGGCAAGGCATTTATAATTTGGTGGCCCCCTGCGCGAATGGGAGCGATTAAATAATGCTGAATTTAGCTAATAAGCTTTCTATTTTTAGAATTCTGCTTATCCCGCCCTTTATTGCCACCATAATGTACTATACGCCGGAGAAAGACTTTCTGCGCCTTTTCACCATAGCAATATTTGCTTTAGCTATTTTTACCGATGCCCTGGACGGATACATTGCCAGGGTAAAAGGCCAGCGCACAAAATTAGGGACGTTCCTCGACCCTTTAGCAGATAAACTCCTTCTGATTACCGCCTTTATCTGCCTTTCCATAGTTAAGACATTGCCGCCTGAGTTTAAGCTTGCTCCCTGGATAGTCATTATTGTAATCAGCCGCGATGCTATTATTGTTTTGGGCTCGGCAATTATTCACATCGCCAACGGGGAACTAAATGTTTCCCCCACTACATTAGGCAAGATTACCACTTTTTTGCAGATGATAACGGTGCTGGCGCTGTTGTTGCAATTACCAATCTTTCCTTTAATAATGTATGCCATGATTTTTTTTACAGTGTTATCGTGTTTGGATTATATCAGGATCGGCAGCAGGCTGTTTGAGCAAAACAATAAACAACATTCCAATCTTTAAACATTATGTTAATTTTGGCGATAATCCTTTCCTATTTGATGGGCTCGGTTCCTGTGGGATATATCTTAGGCCGGGTTTTAAAAGGCATTGATGTTCGCCGCTACGGCAGCGGCAATTTCGGGGCTACCAATGTCTTCAGAGTAGTAAGTCCCGCAGCAGGGCTGATGGTGTTAGCCTTAGATATGCTTAAGGGCGTAATTCCGATAATTGTATTTGGCAATTTCGTTCTGCGAACTTCGCCTCACCTTGACCCAACCCTTGTTTATCTATCTTTAGCGGTTGCGGCTGTTTGCGGGCACAACTGGACAATATTTTTGAAATTTAAGGGCGGCAAGGGAGTGGCAACCACAGCAGGGGCGCTTTTGGGTTTAAGTTTTAAACTCCCACAGTTAGGCCTAATTGCGGGGTTTTGTTTAGGAATTTGGCTGTTGATAGTTTTAGCCACCGGCCTTGTTTCTTTAGGGTCAATTGCGGCTTCTGTGGCGTTGCCTGTTTTTATAATGGTTTTTAATCTGCCGTTAAAGTTGCTCATTTTTGCAGCTGTGCTTTGTT
>CAZPSS010000092.1:0-5023 GCA_964589565.1 uncultured Planctomycetia bacterium | reverse complement strand
CCAGCAAAAAATAGCCGGGCTAAACCGCCTTATCGATCAAACCCGGGTTCAAGAAAAGCAGCTAATTAGGCCGGAGAAGGCTTTTAAGGTTAAACTTGATGATTTGAGGAAAGATGAGCAGGTAATTCAAACGGAAGCCGAAGCGGTAGCTTCGCGCCTGGTTAACTTTACCCGCCGGCTGGAAGAACTTACGATTCAGAAGAGAGATTTTGAAGATAAGGTTAACCAACTTGTAAGAGAAAAAGAAATAATTAAGGGGAATATCGATGAATTCAACAAGCTAATTCAAGGCCAAAAGATGAAAGCGGTAGGATTAGGTAAGAAGCGGGAACAATTCGAATTTGAAATTTCAGAAAAAGAGGTAAAGATTGGTGAATCGCAAAAGAATATAATTACTTTAAGTAAATCTCTGGAAGAAAGAGAAACAGTATTAGAAAAACTTAAAGAAAAAGAAAAATTGGTTCAAGCAAAGTTGCTGAAAATTCGCGAAAATCTCAAAGAAATTGAAAAAGAAATAAGCCTTATTCAGAATGTTTTAGAAGCTGCAAAAGGAAACCATAAAAATATCAAGGAACAGGAAGTTTCAATAAACACGGAACTGGGAAATCTTGAAACCTCTCTTGTTATCGTGCGTAAGAGATTGATTGATTGTGGTGAAGAAAAGTGGGAGTTTGAGATGAGAATATTGGAAGATAAACGGAAAAAGGAGTTTGCCAAAATAGAAAAGGCCGAACGAGAGGTTGCCCGGGCTAACCAAGAAATGAAGGAAATACTATCTGAGAAGAGAAAGAAGGTGAAGCAGTGGAAAAATTTGCCTCAAGCCCGGACAATCAAAGAAAAAGTTTCCAAAGAAGAGAAAAAATTAGATGAAGAGCGCCTCATTTATCATTATAGCCGGGCTTTCAAACTTGATTGCAATGAAAGGTATGATGAGGCTGCCGTAGAATACGCAGAGGTGTTGAAAATTAACCCTAACGATGCCGATGCCCACTACAATTTAGCCCTTATCTATGACGATCATCTAAACGAAAAAAGAAAAGCTATTCAGCATTATCGGGAATACCTTGAACTCAAGCCCGCTGCTGAAGATGCATCGCAAGTGGCCAGTTGGATAATTAAGGCCCACAAAGACTTAGAGTGGGACTCATGGAAGTAACTATGGCCTAAGATTCCGTCTATGTTATGATAAATTCAATAATAACCATAGTTATAGTAGTTACCGTAAGTAAGTGATGTCTAAGGAAGTCAGGTTTTATTGATTGTTAGCCGGGACGGCAGTAAACGGAAATTTCAATATGAATAGTAAGTTAATGTCAGCGCAGGAGATTATCGAGAAATACCGCATTACCTATCAGACGGTCAATCACTACACTAATCTCGGCCTTTTGCGCATAGTAACGAAAAGAGGCAATGTGCGGATGTATAATCAGGCAGAGGTGGGGCAAAGGTTGGCTAAGATAACGCAGCTTATGAACGAGGGTTATCCTTTACGTTTAATCAGAAAACAGTTAGAGGGCATTCGATGAGTTACTATCAAAGAAGAACTCATTAATTCCGAGGCAAAATTATGACTGCAAAACAAGGATTTACTCCTGAAGAACAACTATTAAAGTTAATGGAAAAAGGGGACGAAGACGAAACCGCAAAATTCAGTAGGCGAAGCCATCCCTTTAGGGGGTGGAGAAGGAAGCTGTTTTTAAATTTCGGCAGCCTAAAAGGTTTGTGGCGTTCTTTGGTCAAAGGTATAAGCCGGCTTTTAACAAGATTAGGCAATGGGTTAAGAGAGCCTAACCTGAAGGCTTTAAACAAAATCTTTTTTATTCTATCGGTGATTCTTTTAGGCTATTCAGTAGCGGGTTTTGTTTTCGGTCGTCCCGATATAAAGAAGGTTTACGAAAAAAGCCGGCTGATGAAATGGAAACAATCAGAGCAGGGGGTGATATCCGAGGCCCGTCCGTTTTTACATTACCTGGAGGTGGTCCGCCGCAGGAACATCTTTAGCCCGATAGTGCTGAAAGAAGCCGAAAAACCGGAAGTCGAAAAAAAGCGGCTGCAGGAAATGGTCAAAGATTTAAGCCTGGTAGGGATATCCTGGGATAAAGAGCCTATAGTGATGATTGAGGACAAGAAGGAAAAGAAGACCTATTTTCTTAAGAAAGGCCAGAAGATTAATAAGTTTAAGATAGAAGATATCCTGAAAGATAGGGTTATCTTAAGTTTCGGGGAGGAGAAGATTGAGTTGATATGAAAAGGATAAGTTTGATACTGTTAGCATTGTTTGTCGCGGGCATAGCCGGTGCAACAGGGTGGACTCAATTCCCTAAAGGGATGGCTTCGCCTACCGATGAGCCCTTGAGTCCCGAGAGCCCTGAACAGGCCCCTCTTACTATGGAAGAGGGGCTGGCCAAGAAGGTATCGCTGGACCTGCGCGGTATGGACATCGTGGACACTATTAAGTTCCTGTCTATAAAGGGCGGCCTGAATATCGTTACCAGCAAAGACGTTACCGGAAGGATAACCCTGTTTTTGAAAGATGTAACTATCGGCGATACATTAGATGTAATCTTGCTGACCAATAAACTGGCCTGCGAAACAAAGAAAAACATAATCGCCATAATGACCGAGGCCGAATACGAGGCGCTTTATGGGGAGAAATATACCGACAAAAGGGAAATTAAGACCTTGAAGTTAAAGTATATCCTGCCAACAAAGGCGGGAGAAGCCCTAGCAAGCATTAAAAGTTCTATTGGCAAGATTATTATGGACGATGCCACCGGCACGATAATCCTCATCGATACCCCCGAGAAGATAGAGCGGATGGAGAAGACCGCCCTCGGCCTCGATAAAGGGCTTGTGGAAAAGGCGCCGCGGACGATTAGCAAGGTATTCGAACTGGAGTATTCCAAGGTTGAAGACCTTGAGCCGAAAATAACCGCGGCCTTAACTGCAGACCTCGGCACTGTGAAGACAGACGAGCGGACAAATAAGGTAATAGTGCGCGACTTGCCGTATAAAATAAAGGAGTTTGAAGAGCTCGTCAGCGCCTTTGACAGCAAGACCAGACAAGTAATTATTGAGGCAAAGGTCGTAGAGATAACCTTAAACGACGATTTTGCTTTCGGCATAAGCTGGGAAAAGATATTTACCACCTCCACAAAAGATATACAATTTTTGGGTAGTTTCCCTTTTACTGCGCCTTCGGGGACAACGGGTAATTACGGTAAGTTTTCCATAGGGACCTGGAAGTCGGGATTTTATACGGACGAACAAACGGCTAAAGAAGCATATCAGGCCGGCACTCTGGACTCCCGGCAGACCCAGCAAATCCTCACCTTTCTTAAGTCGATAGGCAGAGTAAAGGTTATCTCCTCACCGCATATCGCTGTCTGTAATAACGAAGAGGCCCAGATTATGGTGGGCACGCGCCAGCCCTATGCCACCAGCACCATCTCCCAGAGCGAGACCACAGCCACAACCGCCTGGAGCGCGGAATTTGTGGATTTGGGCGTAAAACTCACCGTTACCCCCACGATTAATAAAAGCGGCTTTGTAAGGATACACATCAAACCGGAGGTGAGTACGCTTACGGGCTGGTTTGAGATTACCGACGAAGCGGGCACTGCCCAAATCAAGCTGCCTGAGGTGGATACGTCCAATGCCGAGACGGATGTGCTCATTCAGGACGGCAGGACAATAATTATTGCCGGGCTGATAAAGAATAGAGAGTATAAGAAAGAGAGAAAGTTACCGCTTCTAGGGGATATCCCTGTTCTGGGAAATCTGTTCAAGTCAAAATCGACGGGAACCGAAACGAAAGAGTTGGTCGTATTTCTCACTCCCCATATTATCTCCGGCGGGGAAGACCTGCTCTATGTAGAAGACCCGGAGAAGGCGAGGAAACCGAAGAAGGAATGAGCAAGTCTAAGCTGATAGCGAGTGTTATTGTCTGCGCGCTCTTACTTGTCGCCTGCGCGGCGCTGGGTTTTTGGAGCCAGGCGAGTTACAGGGCGCAGAAAGCCAGGATGGAGCATTTAGAAGAGGGCCTGGAGGAGGCAGGGCTGGTATTAGAAAAGACTAAAGGCCAACTCCAAAAACTGAACCGGCAAAACGCATCTTTGGCCGGAAAAAATAAAGGCCTGAATGCAGAGATACTTTCACTCAAAGTTAGCATCGCCGGCATTCAAGAGGCAAAAGATGCCCTGGCAGACGAGGCGCAGAGAATATCTTCGGAAAAGAAAAGGCTGGAAAGCAAGTTGAGCGAGGTTGTGCTCGCGGCTAGGGAGCAAGTTAGCCTTAAAGAAAGAGAGGTTAGAGAGAAGATAGATTCCGAGAAAGAGAAGTTTCTAACGCAGGAAAGAGTGCTCGCCAAGCAGATAGAGGCCTCGGAGGCGATGTTAAAGAATCTGGCCCACACGAATGAAGGCCTGCTCGGGGAGCTGGCCAAAGCGCAAAAGTTGCTGGGAAAACTGCACAAAGAGAAAGAGCTCGTTAGAGAAAACGAAAGGCTCTTAGCCGAATTAAACAAAAACAAAAAGACGCTGGGCGGGCTGCGCAAAGAAAAGGAAGAGTTCACCCGGCAATCTAAACAAAACGAAAACCGGTTCAAAAAAGAGACGGTCAGGTTTCATTACAACCTCGCGCTTACCTACGATGAAAGCCGCCGGTACAAAGAAGCGCTGGCCGAATATAAAAAGGCGTTGGAGGTTGCGCCGGATGACCCGGATATCCACTACAATTTAGGCGTCCTTTATGACGAGCGCCTTTACGATAACAAGAGGGCGGTTGAGCATTACCGGACGTATCTTAAACTGCGTCCGGATGCCCAGGATGCCGATAAGGTGGTTTACTGGATTACCAAAGCAGAAGAGGAACTGGAATTTGACTAGCGGAATTCCTCCCCCCGTCATTGCGAGGCTGACTTCGTCAGCCGAAGCAATCCGCGAAGCGTTGCAAGGAGCAACTCCCTCCCCGTCATTGTGACCGAGGACGCAATGTCCGAGGAAATGCCGCGAGCTCCTGCGAG
>CAZPSS010000091.1:0-5051 GCA_964589565.1 uncultured Planctomycetia bacterium | reverse complement strand
ACCGCATCCGGGCCGATAGAATATATCGTCCCCCCTAATACAATCAGCAGGAAAAGAATCGAGACTGCTATGGGAAGAAATCTTCCAAAACTGCCAAACTGCTTCTTGCCCATATCAATAATGTCGTCGGGCCCGCGAACATCCTTCCATTCCATATTCACCACTCCTCTCTTTAGCCGCCTCTTCTATATTGAAGAGAACTGAGTATTGATTGTACTCCTAACACCAACCCATTGCAAGATAAATATTTTCTTTTATTCCAACGGATTGAATTCCTTATTCCGGAACAGTCTCCACATTGTAGAAGACATCGCTCCGCAACTTTCAATATTTCCCTGTGGAGTCTTCCACCAAAAAGCAAAGGGAAATACCTGCAAAGAACCTTTCGTGGCATAAGGATAAAAATACATATCTTCAAATCCAACTATTTTCTTATCGACTTCTTTGGTGAAGAAATTTGATTCACTAATATACATGGAGGCCTTCTCCCTGTTTTCCCGGGCGCCGGATAAACCTGTGTAAAAATCCGACAGCCGCCATAAAGCGCAGGCCATCTGCATTGTCCACTCTAAAGAAACCATACGCGGCCGTTTGATTTCAAGAGAAGAATGTTCATCGGTAAAATCAAATCCCTGTATGCCGTCTTCGCAAACAAGAAATTGCTTCTTGGCAAAATCAATCAAGGCATCTTCATCTATGGAGAAGAATTTCCTTAGCTCTTCCGGATTAAATATAAGAAGAAGTGAAGTAACGACATCACAAGCAGAAACCGCAGATCTTCCTTCAGTGGGATTGTATCCTGCGCTTACACTTTTCAGGTTACCCTGTTCATCTCTACTTAAAATAACTGTATCTATAAACTCCCTTATTCCCTCCATTTCTTTTTCCAATAATAGCTTTATTTCTTTATCCTTTTCCGTATGGCATAAGGCCCTAAATACAGTATAGGCAACGAGATTGTTTTCTGCCGAGAGGACATTCGGCCAGTCTCCTGCCCAGTCCTTGAATGGGCCCATAGTCAGGCCCCCCTGTTTATGGTTAAGCCCTGCGGCCCACAAAGCCATCTTTTTTGCCAAGGGATAAAACTCTTCATCTGCGGTTTCCGTGGTATACTGCAAGGCCAAAATAGCTATCCACATATTCGGCCCCAAATGCACAGTATACTCCAAACCGCATTTACCGGTTTTGGTATCATAAAAATTACAAAACCCTTTTCCATCCCATCTTTCCTGAAAGAAAACAAGAATGTTCCTCGCAGAATAGTAATCCTTCAACTTTAAAAAGCCCAGTCCCGCCAAAGCCATGTCGTACGTGGAAGCCTGCCCTTCAAGGGTAATATCATCGCTGTTAATAAAGCTGTCCAATATCCCGCTGCGATAGTCTCTTTGCCTTACCAGAAACCTGTAAATCCCCTCTTCAAAACCATCAACTGGCGCGGCCGATAAGGGTTTAACTGCAATTGACAAAAAAATTGATACAAAAAACAGGGACAGCAGGCGTTTCTTTCTATTCAGCCCTAAAACAGACATTTTTACTTCCCCGTTCGGTTCACCTCGTCGGCATAATTGAGCTGCAGATTTGCCAGGGCATTGGAAATAACCTGTTCTTCATTAGTAGTTAGATTGCCCCTGGTCTTCTCTTTCAACATTGAAAGCAAATCAATGGTTGCCTTTGCTGCCTCTAAATTTCTCTCCATTTTTCCGCTTGCCGGATTCATGATCTTTCCCATCTGCTGCATCGCTGAATTTGCCAGAATGGAAATATACTGGATAAATATCAACTCTTGAAGCTCCCCTTTGTTAATCTTAGCTTCTTCAACCATTGCCTGTTACCTCCTTTTTATTCTTTCTCATAATAAGCCGGCTTATTTTTTCTTCAATCTTGGGGTGAAGCAAAACAATCAATAGCCCTCCGATAACATTGCCTATCGTTACCGGAATCAGATTGTCGAACATAGTAAAAAAGCCGGATGCGAGTTCACCTTTTGCTATTAATCCTGCCGGTAAAAAATACATGTTGGCCACAGAATGTTCATATCCTGAAGCGACAAAAACCATAATGGGAAAATAAATTCCCCATATCTTACCCATAACCGACCTGGAAGCAATAGACATAATTACCGCCAGGCACACAAGCATATTGCACAAAATCCCCCGGCATAATGCCTCTGTGAAGCTCAGCTGTAATTTTCTCTCTGCTATCCCGACGGCAACAGTGCCTATCGAAGTCAAATTACCAAGATGGGTAAGCAGGCCTGAGGCAAACACCAGCCAGGCGATAATTACCGCGCCTAAAAAGTTGCCAAAATATACAAGTAACCAATTGCGCAGGACCTTAAACAAAGAATACTTTCGATAGATAAGCCCTATCGTCATAAGGATATTGCCGGTAAATAGTTCTGAGCCGGGAATAAGCACCAACATAAGGCCGACGCTAAAGACGCTTCCGGCAAGAAACTTAGCCAGCCCCGCATCCAGCGTGCCGCCGCTTAACACAGCGGTGGCAGCGTTGGCGCCAAAAGCAATATATATTCCTGCCAGCATTCCAAAGATAACTAATTCAAATGTTGTTGCGGCTGCTTTTTTTTCGCCAATATCACTTATGGCCTTTGATATCTCCAAAGGACTTAAAAAAAGCGAGTCCATCTTTTTCCTCCTTCAAAAAAACTCATCGCCCTATACTTCGGCTAATTCCGAATAAACCGAACGCATTTTCTTTTTCTCGGCTCTCTTTTTTTTATCCTTCAATATCTTCTCTTTTGCCCTTTTGGAGCGCCTGCGCTTCTGCCTTCTTATTTTCTCTATCCTTTTGCTTTCTTCGGATAACCTTCCCAATATACGCGCTTCGATTTTATTCGCAAGAATCCTTCTCGCCAGAAATCTATTCAAGGCCTGCGAGCGCTCCTGCCGGCATTTCACCTCAATGCCGCTGGGCCTGTGCTTAAGATAAACACAGCTGGAGGTCTTATTGACCTTTTGCCCGCCTTTTCCGCTTGAACGAATAAACTTTTCCCCGATGTCCTTCTCGCGAATTCTCAAGGCTTCCATTTTCGCCCTTAAGGCCTCTTCTTTGGCTTTGCTTACAGCAAATTGCATTGTATGGATGTCTAAGCTGTTTTGCCGGCGCCCAGGATGGCAAACAACAATGCAAGGATTAATATCTGGATGAACCAGCCAATCACGCAAACACCTATAGCCCGCCCTGTGCTCTTATAATCAAGGGCTTGCCTGACCGCAATCACCATTGCCACAAGCATCCAAATTGAGGCAATGAAAAAAACCGGGCCTTGCAGGCCGGGGATAATACCCAATACGCGAATCAAGCCCGGTGAGCTGGAGAAGCCAATGGTGCGCAGGAGCTCTCCATGGTCTGCCCTGGTCTGTGGCTCGGGAAGCCATTTGGTGCCGATGAAGTAAGTAATATAGGCCCAGACATACCAGCCGATAAGAGCGGCAATTGTTGCGGTAAAAATACCGCCCAGCCCCCCTTTGGCAATGACCCCTATTCCGGCGGCTATACTGGAGAGGACAACAACGCCCATAGCCTGAGGCATTGCCGTCTTGTCCGCTTCAACCTCTTCATACAAATTCACATCCAACTTCGCAGCCCGAATAATACGCTCCTGAAAACTTGCCAATGTAACCTCCTTTTATTTCTCGTTATTTTGAGCTTTCACAGGAATCTGCTCAATAGGCTGAACTTCCGGCAATTCCTTATCTCCTGCTGCGCCCAATTCCTTGAATTTCCTTACGCTTACCATAACTCTACGCTCCAGGGAGGTAACCATCCTATTGAAGGAGCTGGTGGCTTGAGTAAGGCAATCCCCTGTTTTATTGACGTGCTGCAGGAAGGGCTGAAACCGGTCATATATTTCCTTAGCCAGATTAGCGATTTCCTGAGCATGTTGGCTAATCTGCTCCTGTCTCCAGCCGCCGGCGATTGCCCGAAGCAAGGCATTCAGCGTTGTAGGCGTGGCAATAATAACCTTGGCCTCCATTCCGTCTTCGATCAGGGTGTGGTCAACTGCCAGCGCAGCGCTTAAGAACGACTCTCCGGGAATAAACATTACCACAAGCTCCGGAGCTCTGGAAAACTGCTCCCAATAACCCTTGCCTGATAGAGTTACCATATGTTTCCTGACCTGCTGGGCATGCTTTGTTATAAAGCCCTTTTTCTTTTCTTCGGCTTCGGCAGCCACAGCGTCCATATAAGCATCTAATGAAACCTTGCTGTCAACAACTATTTCCCGGCCTGCAGGCAAGTGCACTATCATATCCGGCCTGATGCGCCCTTCTTCTGTATTTACAGACACCTGCTCGGTGAAATCGCAATGTTCGGACATACCGGTAAGCTCAACCACCCTCCTGAGCGTGAGCTCGCCCCAGCGGCCTCTGACTTCAGGCCTTCTCAAGGCGCTTACGAGATTACCTGTCTCCTTCTGGAGCTGTTGGTTTGTTGTAAGAAGCGACTTAATTTGAGATTCCATACTGCCGTAATCGGAAGCGCGCTTGCTCTCCAGCTCGTTGACCTGGCTTTCGTACCGTTTGAGAGCATCCTCAAGCGATCCTACTATGTTTTTGATAGATTCCTCTTTCTCTCCGAATTCACCCTTTGCCTTACTCAAGACGGTCTCAAGGGTCTCTTTTGCCAGTTCTATAAAAGCCTTGTTGTTGCTCTTTAGCGACTCGCCCGATAAAGCCTGAAATGTTGTGGTCAACTTTTCTTCGGCGCGCTCTAAAAGCTTTTTCTGCTCTTCGGAATTTTTCAGCGCCTCCTGGAGTTTCGTTTCGGCAACCACCTTTGCCTGCTGGGTGGAAGCAAGATTATCCCTGAGGGCTTCCAGAGTCGTCTCTTCCCGGCCTATTTGCCGGCGTAATTCCGCAAGAAGCCTTTGAGATAAAAACCATCCCAAAAACAATCCCAGGACTATGGAGGCCGCGATAAGTAAAAATGTATTCATAAAAGTTCCCTCATTTATTTTGCGCCCGGCAGTTTACGAATTATGGGTACCAATTATGGGGACACATTACTTAATTATCAAATTATCATAT
>CAZPSS010000090.1:0-5074 GCA_964589565.1 uncultured Planctomycetia bacterium | reverse complement strand
AAGATAAGGAAAGAGATTGAAGAGCTGCGGCGGCAGATTCGCCATCACGACCACCGCTATTATACCTTAGACCAGCCGGAGATTTCCGACAGCGAATACGATAAGCTGATGCAGCGCTTGAAGGAATTAGAAAGAAAACACCCCCGGCTCAAAACACCCGATTCGCCTACGCAACGAGTTAGCGGACAACCGCTTAAGGGATTTAAAGAGGTAAAACATTACACCCCTATGCTTTCTCTGGATAACGCTTATTCTTTTGAGGAAGTCAAAGATTGGGCGCAAAGAGCGCATAAAGGCCTGGGCCGCAAAGAAAAGGCTGAATATGTAACAGAGCTGAAATTTGATGGGATAAGCGCCGCCTTCATCTATAAAGAGGGAAAATTTGTTCTGGGGGCAACCCGCGGCGATGGCCAAACCGGCGATGACATTACCGCTAATCTTAACACCATTCGCACGGCGGCCTTAGAGCTTATACCCAGCAAAAAATATTCTTTTCCTCAAACTTTAGAGGTGCGCGGAGAGGTTTATATAGGGCGTAAGGACTTTGAGCGTCTCAACGAAGAAAGAAAAAAACAGGGCCAGGCTCTATTTGCCAATCCCCGCAATGCTGCTTCCGGCTCTCTAAAGTTGTTAGACCCTAAGATAACCGCTACCCGAAACTTAAGAAACTTCATTCACTCTTTTAGGCCTTTGGAAAAGAGCTTCTGCACCCATTGGGAATTCCTACAGGCCGCCATCGCCTGGGGCCTGCGCGTAAACCCTTATAACAAATTATGCAAAGACATCGACGAAGTTATCGCTGAATGTGAAAGATGGCAGAAAGAAAGAAAGTCTCTGCCTTACGATATTGACGGTATGGTAATTAAGGTCAATTCGCTGGAACAACAAAAAAAGCTGGGGTTTACTTTAAAGAGTCCGCGCTGGGCCGTTGCCTATAAATTCCCCGCTCAACAAACAACGACCGTATTGAAAAATATTGAGGTTCAGGTCGGACGCACCGGTGTTTTGACTCCTGTGGCTATTTTAAGCCCTGTGGAATGCGGCGGGGTAACAATTACCCGGGCAACTTTACATAATTTTGATGAAATTAGCCGCTTAGGTGTGCGCATAGGAGACCGTGTAATGATTGAGCGGGCAGGAGATGTTATCCCCAAGATTGTCAAAGCAGTTAAGTCTGCAGACAAAGGCAAGAAAAAAGTTTTCCATATTCCTTCACATTGTAAGGTCTGTGGAGGAAAGATTGTTAAAGAGAAAGAAGAGGAAGTGGCTTACCGCTGTCCCAATCCCTTGTGTCCTGCGCAATTGGAAAGGGGATTAACTCATTTTGCTTCCCGTCAAACTATGGATATAGAAGGGATGGGCCAGGCCGTTGTTGAACAGCTGGTGAGAAAAAAACTGGTAAGAGACTTTGCGGATATTTACATACTTACAAAAGAGCAACTTTTGAAATTGGACCTTTTTGCGGAAAAAAAGGCTGAGAGTTTGATTTTGGCCATAGAAAAGAGCAAAAGCCAGCCGCTGTCTCGTCTTTTATTTGCTTTGGGTATCCGCCACGTAGGCGAAAAGGCCGCTTATGTTTTAGCTAATAGATTCGGCAGTATCGACAGGCTGCGCCGGGCTACGCAAGATGAGTTACAGGCTCTCGCTGAGATAGGACCTATTATGGCCTGCGCTGTAGTAGAGTTTTTCGGAAGCCCTCAGGCAGGAAAGCTGATTGACGGCCTAAAGAAGGCAAAGGTCAAAATGCTTGAGCCGATTTTAAAGAAACGCACCCGAAGTTTGGCAGGCAAGGCCTTTGTCTTTACCGGAGAGTTAGAGAGTTTTGCCCGTGCCGAGGCGCAAAGAATAGTTCAGGAATTAGGAGGAAGTTTCTCCTCCAGCGTCAGCAAGAAAACAAATTTTGTAGTAGCTGGAGTTAATCCCGGCTCAAAATATAGTAAAGCCAGGAAATTAGGCGTAAAGGTCATTAACGAACAGGAATTTAGAAAGATTATAGAATGAAGCTCCGAACTATCTTAATTCTGTCAACCGTCAACTGTGTACTGTTAACTGCCTTATGCGGCTGCGAGACCTTTCGCAAAAAGTTTGTGCGCAAGCCTAAAAGAGAAAAAGAAGTTACGGTCGTAGTTAAAATTCAAGAGTATGAATCTAAATACTCAACTGCAGAGACTTACAAAAAGTACTTTTTATTCTGGCGCTGCCGGCATGAAGAGTTGCTTAATTTGTTGAATGCGCAAGAGGGAAATCGCAAAAAGCGCATATTTTCCGCAAAAAAGATTATAGAGAACTTGCAACAAATGCAGAAACTGCTTCTGCCCCAGAAGCAAATTGAGCTGGAATCTTTTATATCAGAGCAAAAGGGCATCATGGAGAAATTAGATAGATATAACTTAAGCCGCGCCCAGAGGCTGCGGATTAAAAGCGCCCTGGAAAAACAAAGAAAGAAAATTCAGGAAGAATTTGCATACAGGCATATTCAGGAATACTTAAAAAAAGAGGATAAGTGATGATTTTGGAGAAGCTGGTGGTTGGCCCGATGCAGGTTAACTGTTACATTTTAGGTTCCCTGAGCACGGCTGAAGCCATTATTGTTGACCCCGGAGCTGAGCCGGAGAAGATAAAAGCGCGGCTTAAAGATTTAGGCCTTAGCCTCAAGTTTATTGTGAACACCCATGGCCATGTTGACCATATTGGCGCAAATGGCCACTTTGCCGTGCCTGTATATATTCATAGCCTGGATGCCGAATTTTTAAATGACTCGCGGTTAAACCTATCCGGCATGCTGGGATTGCCCCTTAGCTCACCTGGGCAAGTTTCACTTTTAGAGGATGGGCAAAAAATAAAACTGGGTGATATCGTCTTAGAGGTGCTTCACACCCCGGGCCACACTCCCGGTGGAGTTTGTTTGAACGCAGGCCGGTTTTGTCTGACGGGAGACACGCTTTTTGCCCAGGGTATAGGCAGAAGCGACATCCCTGCTGCCTGTGAGAAAGACCTGCTTAATTCAATCCGGGAGAAACTTCTGACTTTGCGGGATGAGGTGATAATCTATCCCGGACATGGAGACTCTTCCCGCATTGGCGAGGAAAGAAAGAGCAATCCTTTTATGGTGTAGGAAAGTATATAACGCACACCACTGCGAAAATTGCATATTAAGGTTATTGCCGATACCCCTGCGGGGCACAAGAGGCAATTTTCTTGTTATATGAGAAAGTTAGTTGAAGAATTCTTAAATCACCTTTCCGTAGAGAGAGGCTTGGCTGAAAACAGCATCAGTTCATACCGCCGAGATTTAAATAATTATCTCAAACATTTAGAAAAAAACAAAATAAGCTCTTTTAGTGAAATTAAACGCCCTAATATTACGAATTTTATGCTCCATTTAAAAGACCGGGGCCTAAATAGCAATTCTATTGCCCGGGCTTTGGTAGCTATAAAAGTCTTGCACAGATTCTTGCTTAACGAAAACTATTTAGAAGATGACGTAACCTCCGTGCTTAACCTGCCTAAACTATGGAAAAAGTTGCCTGAAGTATTGAGCACACAAGAAGTAGAGAGATTATTACGCAGCCCCAACTTAAAGACCTGGACGGGAATAAGAGATAAAGCTGCCATGGAATTAATGTATGCCACAGGAATGCGGGTTTCCGAGATTGCCGGCCTGAGATTAAATGATTTAAATTTAGATATGGGCTTCGTTAAATGTATAGGTAAAGGGCAAAAAGAAAGAATAATTCCTTTGGGAACTTATGCCTCGACAGCATTGACCAGATATATTGATAAAGTAAGACCCAAACTTCGCAAGCAAAGGGATGAGCCCACTTTATTCTTAAGCAGACTGGGCAGAAGAATATCCCGCCAAACATTTTGGAAGACTATTAAAATGTATACTAAACGCGCGGGAATTAAGAAAGAGATTGCCCCTCACATCTTTCGCCATTCCTTTGCCACACATCTTTTGGAAAGAGGGGCAGACCTGCGGACAGTGCAGGAAATGTTAGGCCACAGTGACATTTCCACCACCCAGCTTTATACTCATGTTAGCAGAGAACGCCTAAAACAGATTCACCGGAAATTTCACCCGCGACCATAATGGAGAGTTCACAGTTGACAGTCGACAGTTCACAGAATAAAAATATTACAAAAATGCTGAAGCAGAGGCTGCCTGCGGGTGTCTATAGAATTATTCGCAAAATCGGCAGCCTGGCTGAAAATAACGGCTTCTGTGCCTATATAGTAGGCGGTTTTGTAAGAGATGCTTTATTAGGTGTGGAGAATCTCGATTTAGATATTGTTGTGGAAGGCAATGCCCTCGCCTTTGTTAAGCTCCTGAAAACGCAGATTGATCTAAAACTCCTGACACATCAAAGATTTGGCACTGCGACCGTAACCTTACCTTGCGGATTTAAAATTGATATTGCCACAAGCCGCAAAGAAGAGTATCCGCATCCAGCTTCTCTTCCCATAGTACTTTTTAGCTCTATAAGGGAAGACTTATTGCGCAGAGATTTTACGATAAATGCTCTGGCTATAAAAATAAGCCGCCATAATTTTGGCCAACTGATAGACTCCTCCAGCGGGCAGAAAGACCTGAGAGAAGCGAAGATCAGGGTCTTGCACGCCCGAAGCTTCATTGACGACCCTACAAGAATCTTTCGCGCCATTCGTTTTGAGCAGAGGTATAATTTTAAGATTGAACCTAAAACCTTTAGGTTAATGCGCAAGAGCGTAACTGCAAGACTTCTGGAAAAATTGAGCCGCTTCCGGCTGGGACGAGAGTTTATTCTATTATTAAAAGAGGAAAAGCCGTTAAAAGCAATTTTGCGCTTTAAACGATTATGCGGACTCAAAGTAATTCATCCAATGATTAAATTAGACAAAAAGGCGCAAGCAAGACTTAAATTCCCCAGGCCGCAAGATGACTGGTTAGTTTATTTTGCGCTTTTAACTATAAGATTAAACGAAGAGCAGCTGGAGAAACTTTGTCGTGATTTTTCTTTAACTAGAAAAGATAAGCAAACATTGAAAACCTTAACAAGAAAATCGCTCCGCGATAACCTTTAAGCGATTTTCG
>CAZPSS010000089.1:0-5091 GCA_964589565.1 uncultured Planctomycetia bacterium | reverse complement strand
ATCGTGCCAATCTTCTCTCCCAGAACAATGCGTTTAATGTTGCCGGCTTTTTTAAGATTAAATACGATGATAGGTAAATTGTTGTCCATACATAAACTGATTGCCGTGGCATCCATTATTTTAAGGCCCCTTTTGAGGACTTCAATATATGCAAGCCGGCCGTATTTCTTGGCGTTCTTATCTTTTTTGGGGTCCGCAGAATACACCCCGTCCACATTGGTGGCCTTTAAGATTACCTGCGCGCCTATTTCGTTAGCGCGAAGCGCCGCTGTGGTATCGGTAGAGAAATACGGGCTGCCCGTGCCCGCCACAAAAATTACCACGCGGCCTTTTTCTAAATGCCTTACTGCCCTGCGCCGGATATAAGGTTCGGCCAGCTCTTGCATCGCAATTGCGGTCTGCACCCGGGTAAATACGCTGAGCTTCTCCAGCGCATCTTGAAGAGCGAGGCCATTAATCACCGTAGCCAGCATCCCCATATAATCGGCAGCAGCCCTATCCATACCGTGGCTGGCGGCGGGAAGACCTCTAAAGATATTTCCTCCGCCGACTACGACAGCTACCTCTACCCCTAATTCCGCTACCTCTTTTAACTGACGGGCAACTGAGGCAACAACATCGGCATCAATTCCGTATTCCCGCGCGCCCTGGAGTGCCTCGCCGCTAATCTTGAGGACTATCCGCTTAAATTTAGGCCCGCCTGCCTTCCGATAAGCGGAGTGGGCAGGTTTCCTTCTCTGCGTCCCGGCGCTCAAGCTTCCTCTCCCAGTTGGAATCGAACAAATCTTCGGACAACTATATTTTCTCCTGTTTTGGCAAGCACTTCCGTTAAGTAATCTTCGACGTTCCTTGTCTGGTCTTTAATAAAGGGCTGCTGCAGGAGACAATTTGCCTTACAGAAATCTTCCAGGCAGTTTTTGTTTTCCTCAATTACATTCTTGGGCAGGTCTTCTTTTTTGAGATAAGAAGGATTGAGCGCGGCTATCTGCATAGCCAAATCTTTGCTAAGTTTTTTGAATTCTTCGCATCTGGACACAAAATCTGTCTCGCAATTCAGCTCTAACAGAACTCCGATTTTATTATGCAGGTGGACATAAGCCTCAATGCGCCCTTCTTTTGTTGTCCGGGAAGACTTTTTTGCGACAGTCGCTTTTCCTTTCTCGCGCAAAAGCTGTATCGCTTTATCAAAGCCTCCCTTGGCCGCCTCAAGGGCAAACTTGCAATCCATAACACCGGCGCTTGTTTTTTCGCGTAATTTCTGTATATCTTTGGCGCTAACTTTCATCCTTTTCCTCTTTCTTAGCTTCTGTTTTAGGTCTCTTTTTAATATCCGGCTCTTTGGTTTTTTCTACCTTTTTTTCCACATCCTCTATTATAATTTGTTCGGTCTCTATTAAGGGGTCTTCGCAGGCTTTGTCCGGCGCCTTCTTCTCTTCTTCAGCCCCCTGCTCTTTTTTGCCTTCTTTAATCTCCAGATATTTTTGTCTTCCCGCTAAGATAGCATCCGCAATTATGGAAACAATCAATTTTATCGACCTTATGGCATCATCATTACCGGGAACGGGATAATCAATATCTCCGGGGTCGCAGTTGGTATCTAAAAGCGCAACTACCGGAATAGAAAGCCGCTTTGCCTCACGCACCGCAGTCTCTTCTTTCTTCGGGTCAACTATTACCAGGGCAACGGGCAGCTTATCCATCTCTGTTATTCCGGACAGTTTCTTCTTAAGCCTGGCAATATCTTTGTCCAGTGTAACAATTTCCTTCTTGGTCAAAGAAGCTGTGCTTTCCGGCGCCCTCAACGCCTCCTTCTCCCGCAGGCGGTCAACACTCTTGCGGATGGTCTGGAAATTTGTCAGCGCCCCCCCCAGCCATCTTTCATTAACGTAAAACATTCCGCAGCGAGTGGCGCAAGAAGCAATAATATCCTTAGCCTGTTTTTTGGTGCCCACAAAAAGGATCTTTTTGCCCTTCGCCGCTAAATCCCGGAGAAAGTCTCCTGCTGTCTTTAACCGCTGGGCCGTCTGCTCCAGGTCAACAATATAGACACCGCTTCTTTCTCCAAAAATAAACTCCTTCATCTTGGGATTCCAGCGTTTAGTCTGGTGCCCAAAATGCACGCCTGCCTCTAAAAGTTCTTTAATTAAATTTTCTACTGCCAAGTTTCATCTCTCCTTCCTAATCTAGTATGTTTAATATAACAGCATCTGGCTTCTTTTTCAAGCTTTTTATGGTATAGGGAAGTTATAGCGGATACCACTGCGAAAATTGCCCCTTAAGGTTATTGCCTAAAGCAATTTTCTTGATGAGTTTATCTATCCCTGAACTGCAACTGATAAAGCTCTTTATACAGGCCTCCTTTACCCATCAATTCCTCATGTGTGCCGCATTCGGTAATTTTTCCCCCATCCAAAACCACAATTTTGCCGGCGCCCCGTAGAGTGGAAAGCCGATGGGCAATTACAAAGACGGTTCGGCCGCGCATTAATTCATCCAGCGCCTGCTGTACCAGGAGCTCTGATTGGGAATCCAGCTGTGACGTGGCTTCATCAAGGATTAAAATGGGGGAATTCTTCAATAGTGCCCGGGCAATAGCCAGGCGTTGTTTCTGGCCTCCCGATAATCTAAAGCCCCGGTCGCCAATAACAGTATCGTAGCCTTGAGGAAACGCCCGGATAAACTCATCGGCGCCTGCGGCGCGCGCTGCCTGAATAATCGCATCCGGCCTGGCCTGGATATTTCCGTAAGCGATATTTGCTCTTACCGTGTCATTAAAGAGGAACGTCTCCTGGGTAACTATGCCAATTTTTTCTCTCAGAGATTTAAGGCTGACCTGGCGGATATCATATTCATCGAAGGTAATACGGCCCCCCGTTACATCGTAGAAACGCCCGATTAAGTTAATCAAGGTAGTCTTGCCTACGCCACTGGGCCCAACAATAGCCAAAATAGCGCCTTTGGGCACTTCCAAGCTAATACCCTTGAGCACTTTTTCTTTGTCGCCTTTGTAGTTGAAGCTGACATTTTCAAAACGGATTGCCTTGCTAAGCTCAGGCAGGTCAACTGCCCCGGCCTCATCCTGCATATCCACCGGTGTATCTAAGATTTGAAAGATGCGCTCTGCCGCAGCTTGTGCCTGCTGCATAACGGCACTGATGTTACTCAAGCGCTTAAATGGCTGTACGCATTGAAACATCGAGCCCATAAAAGCGGCAAACAGGCCAAAAGATAAAGTTCCCTGAATTATCTGCCTGCCCCCCACATATAAGACAGCCATTGCTGCCACTGCCCCCACAAATTCGGTAATCGGGCCGATAGCGATTATACGTTTTGCCGATTTCATCGAAATCTTGTAAAAGCCCTGATTGGCCCTGGCGAATCTGTCTATTTCATAGTTCTCCATCGAAAAGATTTTCACTATCCTGATGCCTGAAATACCTTCGTAAAGGGTGCTCATTAGCTCACCCATTTTCTCCTGGGTTTTGGTGCTGATTTTGCGCAAGGCCTTACTAATTCTGACTACAGGGATACTGATAAAAGGAAAAAGGACGATAGAAAGTAAAAAAAGCCGCCAATTGATAAGAATGGCGATAGTAAGTAAGATAATTATCTTAAAGCCCTGATAAAATACATCGGTAAGTCCCTGGGCAATAGAATTATTAATTACCCCTACATCATGAGTAATCCGGGAAACCAATATCCCTACTTTGCTTTTACTATAATAGTCCAGAGAAAGGTATTGGTATTTGGCGTAAAGGGCAGCGCGGATATCGCGCAGGACCAATTGGCCCACATTGGTCATCAGATATTGGCGGATAAAAACAGAGAGGCCTTTTAGAATAAAAAGGGTCAAAAAACCAAGCACGATAAATTTTAACAATTTTAGCCGTGGAACCGCATTAATCGTTGCAATGAGCCGGGTCAAGAAATCAGGCAAAGGCCTCTCGATTGCTATTGCCCTGCCTGTAAAGACATTGTCAATCATAGGAATGGCCGGGGCAATCTGAATACCGTCAAACAGGGCAGAGGCAAACATACAGACCACCGCCAGCACAAAAATGCCCAGATGAGGTTTGAGGAATTTTAGCAATCTAAAGAAGTCTTTCATTTTTCTCCTATCTCCGTGCTATTTTGACAAGTAGAGAGTATAACATATTTCCTTGCCTTTGTCTATGTCTTTTGTTATAATTTAATTATGCAAAAGATAAAAGTGGGAGTAGTCGGTGTAGGCAGCTTAGGCTCTATTCATGCGCGCATATTTGCCGGGCTTGCCGATGTGCAACTTGTGGCAGTAGCGGATACCAACCTGAAAAAGGCAAAAAAGGCCGCGCAACGCTGCCGCTGTCAATATGTTCGCGATTATCGCCAACTTTTCGGCAAAGTAAGCGCAGCCAGCATTGTTGTTCCCACTAACCTGCATTACCAAATTGCCCGCGATTTTCTGCAGCACGATATCCATCTTTTGGTGGAAAAACCTTTTACCAATACTGTCCCCGAGGCCGATGAACTTCTCAATCTTGCCGGGAAAAAGGGTCTTGTGCTTCAAGTAGGCCATGTAGAAAGATTTAATGCAGCGGTTCAGGCCGTTCAGAAGCTTCCGGGCAAGCCTAAGTTTATCGAATGCCACCGCTTAGGCCCCTTTGCTGCGCGGGTTAAAGATGTGGGGGTAGTCTTGGATTTGATGATTCACGACATCGATATCGTCCTGGGTATGGTTAACTCTGCCGTTGAATCCATTCAGGCCGTGGGCGTAAATGTGCTTACAGAGCACGAAGATATTGCCAATGCGCGGCTCAACTTTAAAAACGGGGCGGTAGCCAACATTA
Source organism: uncultured Planctomycetia bacterium (assembly GCA_964589565.1). Taxonomy (GTDB): domain Bacteria; phylum Omnitrophota; class Gorgyraeia; order JAFGHF01; family JAFGHF01; genus CAZPSS01. Next base: position 265 of record CAZPSS010000089.1, on the reverse strand, counting down.
CGGCCAGCCGCATCAGCCCAAAGTCAATGCGCAAAATCAGGCTATTTCAGGAAAATGCATATATCTCTTTAGACTACGAGGCGCAAAAGGCATCAATCTACGAAAAAAAAGGAAACAAAATTACCAGAAAAAAAATCGATATCAAGAAGGAAAAACCCCTGCAGAAAGAATTACAAGCTTTTATCCAATGCGTAAAGCAAAAGAAACCCCCGCTTGTCTCAGGCCTTGAAGGAAGAGAGGCTTTAGCCGTAGCTTTAGAAATTTT
>CAZPSS010000088.1:0-5094 GCA_964589565.1 uncultured Planctomycetia bacterium | reverse complement strand
GAAGCAATCCCAAAAAGTTCTTGACAAAGGTTAAGTAATAGTGTATACTTGGTAATGGAAGCCATTATCAATAAGGAGGTAATTAAGGTGCCAAGAGGATTTGGGATGGGGCCGCCGTGGTGGCAGGGAAGATTTTGCGGAGCAGGTTTTCGCTTGACTGTTCCTCGGGAGGCTATCTTAGGTGTGTTAAACAAGACCTCAAAGCATCTCAGCGCCGAAGATATATATTTGACTGTACATAAGGCCTGTCCGGCAGTGGGGTTGACTACTGTGTATCGTACTCTTGAGTTACTTGTCCAGATGGGAATGGTCTTTAAGTTTGATTTTGGTGATGGGCGGGCACGATATGAATTAGCACAAGGGCCAAAGGGAATCAGACATCACCATCATCTGGTATGTACAGATTGCGGCAGAGTGATAGACTATACAGATTTTATTGATGAGGAGATAGAACTATTGCGGCGGACAGAAAAAGGCCTCTCTAAAAAATTCAATTTTAAAATTACAAATCACCTGATTCAATTTTACGGATTATGCGATAAATGCCTGCCCGCATAGTTATTTTTTTCACAATAAATGAAAATGGTTTTCAGTATCAAATTTTCTTCGAAAATTTGAAGGGAGGTGATTAAGATGCCAGGTGGAGACAGAACCGGTCCTTTAGGATTAGGGCCAATGACAGGCCGTGCTGCAGGTTATTGCGCCGGCTACCCTGTGCCCGGTTATATGAACCCCATTCCAGGCAGAGGCCGGGGCGGATTTGGCTTTGGCCGTGGTGGGGCAGGAGGCCGTGGCCGGGGACGTGGTTGGTTCGGCGGTTATCCATATACCCCTGAGTTAACTCCCAAGCAAGAGGCGGATATGCTCAGGGACCAAGCCAAAGCTATGCAGGAAGAGATTAAAGCCATAAACGACCGTATAAATGAGTTAGAATCTGCGGCAAAGAAGAACAAATAAACAGCGCATATTTGCAGGCGGAGGTTTCTATGAAGATAGCTATATCTACAGACGGAGACTTTGTATCTGCCCATTTTGGAAGATGTCCTCATTTTACCATTGTGGATGTAGAAAATGGTAATGTTGTCAAAAAAGAAGTGGTTGCCAATCCCGGGCATATGCCGGGGGCTATTCCTCAATTTCTTCACCAAAAAGGCGCTGAGGTTATTATCGCCGGCGGAATGGGGATGCGCGCAACCGGATTCTTTGATGAATTGGGGATAAAGGCAATTGTGGGGATTAGTGGTAAAATAGACGAGACAATTGAGCAGCTTATCAAAGGCACACTTCAGGGTGGCGAGAGTCTATGTAAGCCCGGTTTAGGCAAAGGATATGGAATAGAGAAGACCGAGTGCGACCACCCGGAAGAACGTCGTTTGGAAGAGTAGATGTTAGGCCTGTCATTGCGAGGAGGCCCGAAGGGCCGACGTGGCAATCTCATTGAGATTGCTTCCCCCTGCTAATTCACTTCGTGAATTAAAGCGCTGGGGGCAGGCGCTCGCTACACTCGCTCGCAATGACGTAACAGGAGACTGTGATATGAAAATATGTGTAACTGCGCAAGGAAATGATTTGGATTCTCAGGTTGATCCGCGGTTTGGAAGATGTCAGTATTTTATTATTGTAGAGACTGATACCTTGAAATTTGAAGCAGTTCAAAATCCAAATATAGAGGCAATGGGTGGAGCAGGTATCCAATCAGGCCAGCTTGTTGCAGACAAAGATGTTAAGGCCGTTTTAACCGGAAATGTTGGCCCAAATGCCTTCAGCACACTGCAGGCGGCAGGTTTAGATGTCCTTACCGGTGTATCTGGTAGTGTTAAGGAAGCAATAGAGAAGTATAATAAAGGTGAAATTAAACCAACCCAAGGTCCAAGCGTCGGTTCTAAATTTGGTATACCGGGGAAATGATAATTTCTGTTGCCAGTGGTAAAGGCGGCACTGGTAAAACTACCGTTGCCGTCAATTTAGCATTGTCTCTTTCTAACGTCCAACTTTTAGACTGCGATGTAGAAGAACCGAATGCCCATATATTTCTAAAACCCCACATAAAGAATAGAGCCCCTGTCTTTATTCCCGTTCCCGAAGTTGATAAGAATAAATGTAATTTCTGCGGCCGTTGTCAGGAAGTTTGCGCCTATAACGCTATCGCAGTATTAAAAACGGATATTTTAGTATTCCGTGAACTCTGTCATGGCTGTGGCGCCTGCAGCTATCTTTGTCCGCAAAAGGCGATAAAAGAAGTTGATAAAGAGATAGGAGTTGTGGAAATAGGCAGTAGAAACAGCCTTCAATTTGTTCATGGCCGGCTCAATATTGGTGAGGCGATGTCACCACCACTTACCAGGGCTGTGAAACAATATATAAATCCTACCCGAAATGTAATAATCGATGTTCCTCCAGGCACTTCCTGCCCTGCTATTGAAGCAATTAAAGGAAGCGATTTTTGTATTTTAGTTACTGAACCTACCCCCTTTGGTTTATATGATTTAACTTTAGCGGTTGAAGTTTTAAGAAAACTTAAAATTCCTTTTGGCGTTATCATTAATCGCTCTGATTTGGGAAACGAAGCAACAGATGACTATTGCAAAAAAGAAAATATCTCTATACTGATGCGCATACCTTTTAAAAAAGAAATAGCAATGGCTTATTCCAAAGGAATACCTGTTGTTGAGGCATTCCCGGAATATAAAAAGGATTTCCGGGAATTGTTAGATAAAATTAACAGAAAGGGTTAGCGTGAAGCAGATAGTTGTTATAAGCGGAAAAGGCGGAACCGGGAAGACCGTAATTACAGGGGCTTTTGCCGCTTTAGCTAAAGATAAAGTTATGGCAGATTGCGATGTAGACGCAGCGGATTTACATCTGTTACTTGCGCCAAAAATAAAAGAAAGATACGAATTTAAAAGCGGGAAGACTGCAAAGATTGATAAAAAACTTTGTCAGCAATGTGGAGAGTGTATTGCTATTTGCCGTTTTGATGCAATAAATGAGGAGTTTACAGTAGATTCTGTTTCCTGTGAAGGGTGCGGCTTTTGTAGTTTTGTTTGTCCTGCCGAAGCTATAAAGATGGAAGAGAATATGTCAGGTGAGTGGTTTATCTCGGAGACAAGATTTGGCCCGATGGTTCATGCAAAACTTGGTATCGCTGAAGAGAATTCGGGGAAACTTGTTGTTTTGGTTAAGCAAAAGGCAAAGGAACTGGCAGAAAAGCAGAATTTCGATTGGGTTATTATCGATGGCGCTCCAGGTATAGGCTGTCCGGTAATTGCCTCCCTTTCCGGTATAGATTGCGCGTTGGTGGTAACTGAACCGACTTTATCCGGATTACACGACGCAGATAGAGTGATCAGTGTAGCCGGGCATTTTAAGGCTCCTGTCAAATTAGTGATTAATAAGTACGATTTGAATATAGATATGACAGGGGAAATAGAGAAGTATTGCCGGAATAATAATATTGAACTTCTCGGTAAAGTTAGTTTTGATAAATCCATAGTAAAGGCAATGGTAGAGGGAAAAACAATAATAGAGTATCCAGACGGAAAAGCTAAAGAAGAGATTAGCGAAATCTGGAGCAAATTACAGAAAGAAATAAAATGAAATCAAAAGTTACTAAAAGCCCAAAGCACTTTGGAAGGATGAACGACCCTACGGGTGCGGCAGTTATTAAAGGCCTTTGCGGCGATGAAATGGAGTTTTATCTCACTATCAGTAATGATGTTATAGAGGAGGCAAAATTTTATACGGAGGGTTGCATTTCTACAGTCGCCTGCGGCGAAATAGTTGCCGAGCTGGCGCAAGGCAAATCTATCGATGAAGCCTTAGGGATTTCTCCGGGAGAAGTAAAGGGGATGTTGAAAGGATTGGCGCAGGAAGATAGCCATTGTTCGATTTTAGCCGTTAGCGCTCTTTACAGGGCCATTGCGGATTATTTACTTAAAAAGTGATTTAGGAACCTAAATAATGAACAATTTAAGGATTTCTAAAGAGCTAAAAAGTCATGCCCCTTTTACGATTTTCGGAGCGCTTACCGGGATAATCATTATAGCGTTTCTTTCTAATTTGCCTTCCAAAGTTTCTTACAATATTTTTTACATACTTCATCCGCTGCATGTGCTTTTAAGCGCCATGGTTACTGCATCTATGTATGGACTGCATACGAGAGGCAGACGCAAACTCTGGATTTTACTTCTAATCGGCTATTTAGGCTCAATAGGCATTGCTACAGTGAGTGATTCGTTGATTCCCTATTTAGGGGAGGCCCTGCTGCGTATGCCAAACAGGGGTATTCATATAGGTTTTATTGAGAAATGGTGGTTGGTTAACCCCTTGGCTTTGATAGGTGTGGCGATTGCTTATTTTCGTCCCACAACTAAGATTCCGCATTCCGGACATGTTTTATTAAGCACATGGGCATCGTTATTTCATATTATTATGGCAATAGGCGGGAATTTAAATTGGTTTTCCTATATTGTGGTCTTTTTCTTTTTATTCCTTGCGGTCTGGATACCCTGCTGCCTAAGCGATATCGTCTTTCCTTTGTTGTTTGTGAAAAAATAAGATAAATTATTTGAGGATGGGCGAGCTATGGATTACGCAGGAGATTATGGGTGCCAATCTTGCGTAAATAGGCGGTGTCGTTAATTTTTTGATAAGTAAGACGATAGTTCTCTGAAAGTCTGATTTCAAATATATCCTTTTGCCCGGCCATTTTCTTATGGCCTAATGAAGGATAACGAGGATTTAATTCAAGAAGGCGGAGGGCTTTTTTGGTCTTTTCTTTGAGCTCTTGAGGCAGTTTCTTATAGAGTCTAATAAAAGTCGCTGTGGCTTCTATATGCATTAGCCGTCAAGTTCCTTAAGAAGCTCCTTTGTCCCTTTGGTTTTAGTAACACGGCCTTTTTTGATATCTTCTTGTGCCTGTATTTCTTCTTTTTGCCATTCAGGAGTATAGAAATAGGCCTGGTCTTTGGGGATGACTATCTGGGGTTCTAAAATTATATTAGTGCCTTGAACTCTTGCATCAAGGTAATCATTAATATGAAGATGCAATCTTGTTACAATCTCTTTTGGCAGGGCAAATTGATAATTTTGACC
>CAZPSS010000087.1:0-5136 GCA_964589565.1 uncultured Planctomycetia bacterium | reverse complement strand
ATGCCGTCGTTGGAAAGGAGCATCTCCGCCACATTAGAAGTATCGTCCTCTGCAGAAATATTTAAAGTTACGATATTGGTATTGGTGAGCTCATCGCCGTTATTTATCAACAGTGTTCCTGCGGGCCCTTTGGTATCAACAACAAAACTCCAGACTAAAAGCGGGGCATAATTTCCTGCGGCATCGGCCGCTTTTAAGGAAACGATTACGTCCCCGTCGCTGAAAGGAATGGAAGGGATATAAGAGGCTTTTCCGCTTTCGGCATCGTATTCAGGCGCCGCCCAACTCTGGCTTATCTTCATTTCAATGCTGCCGGGGTCTATTCCGCCTGCCGCATCCAAAACAGTGGCCCCGACTTCAACTCTGTCATTGGAAACTATACTTCCCAAGGCAGGAGTCAGGCTGTTAATGGCGGGAGCAGTCGTGTCCACTAAAATTTCAAATGAAACCGCCTCTGCCCATATGGCCGACGTGCGCTGGGTCTTTACATAAAAGATATGAATGCCGTCGGTTATGCTGTCTTCAGGAAAATAATAAGAAGTCTGCCTGGTTTTTATCTCATCCCCGGGCAGTTCATCCAGGGAATAACTATAACCCAAAACATCAAGGCTCTCAGGCGGAACTTTCCAGAAAAAATAGGGGTCATTGTCGCTTTGCCAGATTGACTCTTCAATCACTTCTCCGCCGGGAGAGGTTAAGGCCCGAAGCTCTTCAATCAAGATTTCTTCGCCCACAGCGCCGGGAACTTCATACAACCTCAAGCCGGTAACTATACTATAGGCCAAACCGCTTATGTCTGTCGTGTTTGCCCCGATAATGTTCTTTAACCCATAAGCGCTTGAAGCCGTTCCCGGCCCGCCCAGAGATATAAGCCCATATTTAGTCTTGTAAGTTGTGCCGCTCAATTCCTCCGCTTCCGCAACCGGAAGAAAAAGCATAAAGCATACCAGAATACATGAACGGATAAGAACGGATGAACTGTACGGATATACACGACCGTCATTGCGAGGAGACCCGAGTTTACCTTTATGCCGACGAAGCAATCTCCTCGTTTGAGATTGCTTCGCCCCTTCGGGGCTCGCAATGACAAATGAGGGACATCCGTGTATATCCATAGGTTTTATCCGTGTATATCCGTTCACTTATCTCTCGATTATGGCGCGGATGCGTTTCTCCGCCATTACGCGGCCATTGCGCAGGGCCTGGGCGGTGGCAATAATCTGGAAGCTGTCCGAACGCACCGTAATTAAATTAGAGCACGCGCTGAATTTAGCCAGCTTTTCGGCCTCATCGCCGGCTAAAATATCCCCAAATAATATATCGCCGATACCCCGGCCTTTACTCTCCTTATTCCCCAGAGGACGCGCCTGGATAATCCGCTGGGCAGTGGCGCTGTCAATCTTCGGTAAGGCCGAAAGCGCCTCCTGCGAGGCAGTATTGATGTTGAGCTTCCCGGCCACATAAGGCAGGGGCGAAAGAAGAATATAATCGAAGTGGGCGGTATTCGCTGCCGAGGCATTTTTTATCTGAAGCTCTATTTTATCCGCCGGCAGGGAACCGGGGCTTTCCGCTCCTACCTCTATGCGGCCGAAGCAAACCCCGTTACTTGGCCCCGGGATAAGCGCAGGGGTAAAAGCAGTCCAGCTTCCATCAGCCAAATGCAGGGAAACCGCCAGGCCCTGAGCGTTTTCTCCGTAAAGGCTCAACGTATAGACGCCGTTTGGGATCCGGGCTTTTTCATCCCAGAGCCAGGTTCCTGTTTCACCTTCGTTTTCGCTTACAAACCAGGACGTTCGGGGAGGCGGGCGCAATTGTTCCGACCAGCCGCCCTCCTTTTTATAACCTTCGGCTTCCAATCTTAAACTATAAACTGTCAGGCTGTCCGCCGCATTCATTAAACCCTCAAGGCCTATTTTCTGCCAACTTTCTCCCGAAGGAACCTGCGAGATTTCTCCCAAATTGGCAAGGGGGTTATTCTTCAACTTTACCTCATCCAGGCTGTGTTCGATAGTTTGCCCCTCTTTTATCTCTATAATCCCGGGGTTATTATTTTTCTTCGCCGGGGTAGCGCCGCTTAAGTCGGAACTTTTAAACCATACCTCGTCAGCCGCGCCAAGATACGTAGGGTCGCCCTTTTCTAAACTTATGTAAGGCACAATCTGAGAAGAAGAATACTCCTGGCTGTCCACCACATTGCCGCGCTCATCACGCAGGACAATCCGGCCTTTCCCTCCCGCCGGCTCATCCTCGAGCATATCGGAATAGCCGGTTACCGAACGCGAGAAATCCAACTGCGCCGCCGGCAGTTTCCCCCAGACATCCTCAAAAGATATTCCATTGCCGTTTATGCCCGCAGAGGAGTCTTCTTTGTCCACTGCCAGAACCAGATATCCGCCCGCGGCAATAACTGCGCCCAAAGGGATAGTCCCGGGCCACCCGTCGCTGCCGGAGGCTTCCAGGCTCCATCCGCCCAAAGAAACCTCATCAGCCGTTAAATTGACCAGTTCAATATATTCCGCATCGGGCTGCTGGCTTAAGAGCGCCGATTTAAAAAAACAACTGCCCTCGCTTAGGTTATTGCGGATATCTATTCTGAATTTTTCCCCGCTTACCGTTACTGTTTTATGCTGCGTAAAGCGCTCCCCCGAGCGCATATTTTCCTGAATAGCGCCGTCCGCTAAAACATCACCCACAATCTGGCCCTCGGAAGCGGCAAAAACCGTAAGGTAATATTCTCCGGAGGGAATATTCTGCCAAATCCAGCTGCCCTGGCCTTTCACTCCTCCGGCGCTTACGGGGTTTTCGTAATAACCGTCCTTCCACTGCCAGTCTCCGCCCGGATATTGAGCCACGCTGGTTGCTACATCTACTGTGGGTTTGGCCATAATCTCGTTAATGCGGATGCCCTCTGCGCCTCTTATCTCTTGTATTTCAGCCAACACCTTTCCCTCGGCGCTAACTAATTCAATATACTTTAAAAAACAGGTCCTGCCCAATTCTTCGTTATTCTGAATGGCAAATCTGAGACAGCCTATGCCGCCCTGGGGAAAAAGGGGATGGGCCTCCTCGGTGATGGTGACGGGCCCAAGGAAGCTCTCGCCGGAATCCATCCGCTGATGGGTAAAGCCATCAATCGTTACATCACCTACATCCTGACCGGAGCGGGCGCCATAGAAAACCACATAATATGTCCCCGCCGCTATTCCCCACCAGCTCCAGTTACCCGCGGCTCCTCCAAAGGTCTTATTCTCATAATGGTCGCCGGCCCAGAACCAGTCTCCCCTGGGCCCCTGATTTCCCGTATACAGCGGCAAGGTTGATTTTACAACCACGCTCTGGGCAAAATCGCTGTCGACAAAATCAACCAAATTGACGCTCTTGCGCCAGGGATGAGAGACGCCGCTTTCCAAGAATATATCCAGAAGCTGCTGGGCGTCAACGCTGTTGATATCCCACTGCAGGTCTTTATTGCGGTCGACGCTGGCAGTTTGCGAATAGACAGTAATTTCCGGCTTTATCTCATTGTAAACGCCTGAGGAAACTGCGGGAACTCCTCTTATCTCCTCGGCGGCCAAAAAAGGCTTATCGTCGCCGTAAGGATGATGCGGCGCGAATTCCTGCGGCTCATCGGTCCCTTCCCTGGCCTCGTCAATTTCTCCGTCGGCGTCATTGTCTATGCCCTCGTATGCCAAAAAGACCGAATTGAGGTTATCGTCCTTATTTTTTTCGCCGGGCGCCTTATCTTTTCCCCAGCGGTAGTCGATGATACTGCCGGCCAAACTTTCTGCGGAAGAAATATTTTTAGCCAGAAGGAAATCCTTAAGGCTTACCTCGAAAGGAGTTGCTCCTTCAGTAGCCTTTAAAACAGACTCATTATGAAAACCGGCTGTGTTGATATTAATCTTGGCGGCTTCATCTTCTATTAAAACCGCATAGCGGCCGATAACCTTGCCCTCTGAAGACACCTCTATCCAGCGTGAATCCTCTTTCTGGTCGTCGCTATTGTCGATGTCGCTTCCGCTAAATGCGCTTCGCCAGAGATCCTCATAGGTGTCGATAAAGCCTTTTTCCTTATCCTCCCTCAACACAGCCCGGGCATGGGCAACGCCGGCCTCGGCGATATATCGGGCCTTTTTCTGCCAGAGGTAATTGGCGGCGGCGCGATTTTCCAGGCGCATAGTGAAGATAAAAGAAACCACCGATATCGCCACCACGGTGAGGATGCTGACCACCAGTATCAGCGCAATCCCTTCTCTGTCCCTTCTCATGGCTCAATAATTCTCTCTCTCGTCATTGCGAGGAGGTCTTAGTTTACGTCTGTGCCGACGAAGCAATCTCATCGTTTGAGATTGCTTCCCCCAGCTAATTCACTTCGTGAATTAAAGCGCTGGGGACAGGCGCCCCTTCGGGGCTCGCAATGACGATTTTCAACAGTATCCGAATTGGGCAACTACATTTATCCTTTCATTCGGCAGCGGCGGCGATAGTCACCATTGTCTCAAAGGATTCGATTCTGCCGCTCTTTTTATCGCGAAGTTCAAACTCGATCTTTACCGCTTTGGGCAGCGTTCCGCTTTGCGCAGCCTGCGGACGGGAATCCCAATCCTGCCGCCAGCTCTCCCCCGTAAAATAGCGAAAACTAAGCGCGTAAACGTCTTCGCCCAAGACTTCTTCTTCTTCGAAGGTGTTGAAGTCGTAATCGGGAGAAAACTGATAACCGCGCATTAAGGTTTTGACGTTATCGTCCAGCCAATATCCCACTTCCGCCAAAGAAGTAGGGATATCCTTCAAAGCGCAGACAAAGTAGAATTTATCCGCGCTGCCCAGGCAATACGGGCCGGCTAAAGAGCTGGGGATAGAGGAGGAAATTTCTTTAGTCATTCTTTCCAGAATAAAACGCGCCGCCTGATAGCGCTGGGCGCGCAGTTGGCCTTTCTGCCAGGAAATAGCCGAGGCGCGAAAGATAGCTAAAGTAGAGCCGATCACAATAACCAGCAGCATCATCGCCACCAGTATCTCTATTAGAGTAAAACCGTTGGTTCGTTGGTTCGTTGGTTCGTTGGTTCGTTGGTTCAAATCAGAGCTGTCCAAATTACCGTCATTGCGAGCCCCGAAGGGGCGAAGCAATCCCGTTTT
>CAZPSS010000086.1:0-5162 GCA_964589565.1 uncultured Planctomycetia bacterium | reverse complement strand
ACACAGCCCTGAGGATATCCCCAAGTTTATCAAGGAGGCTGCTAATCCGGACCTAGATATGATTGTGGGCAACCGTATGTCTTCCAGCAAGGATATGCCGCTTATACGCTGGATTACAAACCACCTTATGTCGTCCCTTATTTCTATAATCTGTTGGCGCAATATTCCGGACAGCCAATGCGGCTTCCGCTTGATTAAAAGAAATGTGCTTGAAAAATTAGACCTCATCAGTTCTAATTACGAAATAGAATCAGAGACAATTATTGAGGCGCAGCACAAAGGCTTTAAGGTTACCTCTATCCCCATCCAGACAATCTATGCCAGACAGACAAGCCAGATCAATCCGGTTATTGATACGATTCGTTTTTTTAGATTTATCTTAAAAATTTTCTGTCCCTTCTTATTTAATACGCGATAAAGATGGATTTTCCGGCCTTAAGAAAGAAAATGGTTGAGGAACAGCTTATTCCCCGCGGGATAAAAGACCCGAAGGTGCTCGAGGCTTTCCGGAAAGTGCCCAGGCATAAGTTTGTGCCGGAAAAATACCTGGATAGCGCTTATGGAGACTTTCCTTTATCCATTGGCGAGGGGCAAACTATCTCCCAGCCCTACATCGTAGCCCTGATGACCCAGTGCCTGGAGCTTTCGGGAGAAGAGGCTGTTTTAGAAATAGGCACAGGCTCCGGTTATCAAGCAGCTATTCTGGCACAACTGGCAAGCCGGGTTTACAGCGTGGAGCGGGTGGCTGGCCTGACAGAGAAAGCGCAATTGCGCCTAAAAGATTTAGGCTACCGGAATATCCGGATAAAGTCCGGGGACGGGACTCTGGGCTGGCCAGAGTTCGCTCCTTATGGCGGGATAATAGTTACCGCCGCCGGCCCGGACATTCCCAAAGCCCTGCTTGAGCAACTGAACATCGGAGGGAAGATGGTTATCCCCGTGGGCGGAAGATTTAGCCAGATATTGACCGTGGTTAATAAACCTGAAGGCAGGATAGAGACAAGCGAAATTTGCGCGTGCGTATTCGTCCCCTTAATGGGAAAATATGGCTGGGGAGAAGAAGATGCCTGAGACCTTATTTGTATGTATGAAAAAGAATTTTTTTTAATATTCAAAGAAGGTAAGCAAGGCTTATTGTTAGACGAAGCAGTTAAAGAGTCGGGTTCCGAAACGAAACTGGCTAGTCTAATCAGGATACCCAAAGCCTCAATTTATTCTTATAGAAATGAAATACGTCCATTGCCGCTAAAAAGGGCAAAGGAGTTAACTAAATTTTTAAGAGTAGACTTTAAAGAGATTAAAAAACAAGTAGAGCAGATAGATTGCAAAGGATGGAGTAACAAGGAAATCGGTTTCCTAAAAGAAAATTATCTTGATATGACTGCTAAGGAGATTTCCAGTAAATTAAACAAAAGCGTAGATAGCATCAAACATATGCGGGTAAAATTAAATTTTAAAAAGGGGGCTGCCTATCGGTGGAGAAAAGAGAAAGTTGCTACTGTATTTAAAAGTTTTGCCAAAAAGCTCGGAAGAACCCCAACTTACCAAGAATGCGTAAAACAATATCCAGGGATGATGAGCTCTATTCACAGAAATTGGGGAAAATACAGCAGTTTTCTTAAATCTTTCGGCTTAAATACAAAGATTAGGAGATGGAAGAAAGAAGACTGTATCGATGAATTTGAAAGATTAAGAGAGAAAATAAAAACTATCCCGTTACAGAAGGAATTAAAAAGATGCCCGGGTTTATTCAGAGCTATAATAAGAAAATGGAGATCTTATAATAATTTTTTAAAAGAACTGGGCTATACACCAAATTTCGAATTAAAATGGAATAAAGAAAAATGCCTTAAGGAATTTAGTGAGATTATGTCTGATAGAAAAAATCTTTTAACAATTGAAGAGTTATTAAAAATAAATCCTGCTTTACTTGCAGCAATATACAAATATTTTAAGAATTACCCCTCTTTTGTAAGAATAGCAGGTTACAAATACGATGATAAGTGGCAAAGATGGGAAAATTTAGTCATAAAAATTTGTAAAAATATACATTCGAATGTGAAGATAAAACCAAAGCAGAAAAATAATAGGCAACCAGATATAGGCATCATAAAAAACAATTCTTTTGATAAAATTATAGATGCGAAATTGAATTCATTCGCAAACAGCATAAGAAAAGATATTAAAAATTATAGGCCATACTGTAAGAAATTAGAGTTCTGGTGTTTAATTGGCAGAAAAAAACTTGAGACAAATAATGCGAAAATTGTCAACTCCCAAAGAATAAAAAAAATTTTGAAACAAAGAAGCAAATTTAATTTAATAAAAGAAGTAGAGTTTATGGAGAGACTGTGCTATTGAAAATATTAGCTTTAGTCTTGGTAACATTTATTCCTTTGCTTGAACTCAGAGCCAGTATTCCATTAGGAATTTTGTCTGGCGGAACCAAGATATTTGGTTTAACTTTACAAGGATTCGGTCTTAATTTTATTTTGGTATTTATAGTTTGCGTTATTTCCAACATAATTTTAGGAATTTTAGTGTACTTTTTTTTAGATAAATTTGTAAAGCATTTAATAGGATTCAGGTTGTTTGCTAAATACTACAACAGGAAACTAAAGAAAACTCAACGCAAGATAGAGCCTTATGTTAGGAAATATGGGACATTTGGCGTGTCGCTCTTTATTGGCCTTCCCTTACCAGGGAGCGGAAGTTATACTGGAGCTTTAGGCGCATATCTGTTAGGGTTAGACTATAAAAAGTTTATAATAGCTAATATTATTGGCGTTGTTATAGCTGGAATAATAGTTACGATACTTACTTTAGCAGGAATAAGAGTCTCTAGTTGGATGTGTACATAAACGTAACATAAATTTTGCGCGGATGCCTAATATTTCTCAATTGATAAGCTTGTTCCTATTGGGCCCGCTTCTTTTGTATCCTTTTTCTTTTTGCCCCTTCAGGCTGCCGTATCTTTATTGTTTTATCTGTCCTGCCCGCTGCGCCTGGTATCGAATCAGAGGTGTGGTTCTTTTGATAGCAGTAGGATTGAATATAAAAAGGGGGCTTTTCTGCAGCCATATTTGTCCCTTTGGCACGATACAGATCCTTTTATCTAAAATCAGCGCCAAAAAGATTTCCATACCTTACTTTTTCCGCAGTTTCAAATATATTGGCATAGCCCTGATAGCCTCTGTGATAGCAATAAGCAAAAGGCCGCAGGGCGCGATATTCATAGTAAAATTAAAAGGCTTTCTATTGGCGACGCTTTTGTTAAGTATGGGGATGAGTATATTCGGTTATCGCATTTTCTGTCATAACCTTTGCCCTATCAACGCGCTAAGCAAAATAAGGAACAAAATTACTTATGCTTTTAGATAAACCTTTAAGAATTGCCCTGTTGGTTTCTACGATTTTTCATACGGCAATCTTTCTGCCTTTACCGTGCTTTAGCAATTTCCCTATTCAGAAAAGCCGGCCCGCGCTTAAGATTACGTATCTCGCCCCCAAGAAAGTTTCTTGCGCGAAAACCCCCGTAAAAGAAAAGCCTGCCGGAGAAATCCTCCAGCAGGCGAAAAGAAAGAATGTCTCTGTGGAATTCAAGGCGGATGAGAGGGCTAAACAGAAAAGTAAATTTGTAGAGAAAATTGAGATTCCGCCGCAATTACCCAAGGAAAAAGAGGCATTGTATCTGGACTATTATCAGTCTATTCGCGAAAAAATCCGCAGATTCGTCTTAGAGAGTTATCCGCGCTTTATAGCCTGCGGTGAAGTCTGTTTATACTTTGTTCTTTTGCCTGACGGGAAGCTAAAAGAAATTAAAGTAGTAGAAGGAAGCTCCAGCCACAATCAGCTGCTCAAAGAAATAGCCAGAATTAGCGTCCGGGAAGCTGCGCCTTTTTCGCCTTTCCCCGAGGACCTTAATCAGGCGCAATTATCGTTTAATGTAATAATTTCTTTTGAGCTGGAGAATTAAAATTTGGGTTGATATCTGGCCTTTAAAGTGATATACTAAAGGCCTATTGAAAGGGGTGAAAAAAATGGCAGATGAACAGAAAAAAGCCGTATCAGGAGTCGTAAAGATTGCGCTAAAAGTCATTTTGGGGATTATCCTTTTGGCTGTAGGCGCATGGCTTATCTGGCTCTGGAGATGGGATGTCTTGACAGTAATTAAAGGCTTTGTCGGTATTGTAGTTATTCTTGCCGGGGTGATATTTTTAGCCATAGCTAAGGAATAGCGCCTACTCCCACATATTTTTTGTGTCTATTTAGAAATCTCAAAAAGGAAGAAGGGGATAAATATGTCCAGGATAGAGGTAAGAAGCAATGAACCGCTGGAAAGAGCGCTAAGAAGATTTAAGCGTAAGATAGAAAGGGAAGGAATTCTCAAGCAAATCAAGGCTCGTAAACATTATGAAAAGCCGAGCGAACGCAAAAGAAGGGAAAGAAAGAGGAAATAGCAATATAATTAGCCACGGAGAATTCAACCTGAAGCGCCATTCTCTGTGGTTTATTATTTTTACGGGCATAATTTTCTTCTTTGCTGTCTCTGCTTATGCTGAGGTTGAGCGCCTTACCCTGGACAACGGAATGGTTGTCCTGTTAAAAGAGAACCGCAATCAACCCTTAGTCAACCTTTTTCTTTGTCTGCGCGTTGGAAGTGCCCGGGAGGGGAAATTTAGCGGCTGCGGAATCTCTCATTTTATTGAGCATATGGTATTTAAAGGGACAGCGGCCCGCAAGGCAGGCGATGTATTTAAAGAAGTTGAGTCTTACGGCGGAAAAGTTAACGCATTTACAAGCTACGATTATACCGGTTACAACATTACGGTGCCCGGCGAGTTTGCCCTTCCTGCCTTAGAGATACTCGTTGATATGACAATGAATGCGGCCTTTGACAGCCGGGAATTAAAAATGGAAAAACAGGTTGTTTTGAAAGAGATCGGGTTAAATTACGACAATCCCCGCAGATACGCTTCCCGGCTTCTCTGGGAAAGCGCTTACTCAACTCACCCTTATAAGTATCCGATTCTGGGCGAGGAGGATTTATTCAGCAGCTTAACCAGAGAAGATTTGTTGGAATTTCACCAAGCCAGATACGCGCCCAGTAATATGATTTTAGCCGTCGTGGGTGATGTAGAGAAAGAGGCATTCATGGCTTC
>CAZPSS010000085.1:0-5183 GCA_964589565.1 uncultured Planctomycetia bacterium | reverse complement strand
GTGAATACAGGAGGGGGATTATTTACTTGCTTTCTTTGGCCCGAGGCCACACAGGAGCAATGGGAGGACTGGCACTGGCAGCTGCAAAATAGAATTACCCATCTGGAGCAGTTAAAGCAGGTTATTGAGTTGACAGATGAGGAAGAAAAGGGTATTCGGGGTTCACGTGGGCGCTTATCTATGGCGATTACGCCTTATTTTGCCTCTCTCATTGATCCTCAAAGGCCCAATTGTCCTTTAAGGCGCCAGAGCGTGCCTACTGCGGGAGAACTTTATGTCAGTCCTTTTGATATGATTGACCCTTGCGGTGAAGACAAAGACAGCCCCGTTCCGGGAATAGTCCACCGCTATCCGGATAGAGTGCTGCTGTTGGTTACCAACCAATGCGCTACCTATTGCCGCCACTGCACCCGGCGCAGGCTCATTGACCCTAAAGAGCATATAGTTTCGCCCGATAAGTTAAAAGCTGCCTATGATTACATTAAAGCCAATCGCAGAATCAGGGATGTGCTGATTTCCGGCGGCGATCCCCTTATGCTCTCAGATGAAGTTTTAGAAGAGATACTTCTTAATATTCGGCAGATCCCCCATATAGAATTCTTGCGCATCGGCACCAGGCTTCCGGTGGCTTTACCCCAGAGGATAACGGAAAATTTGGTTAATATGCTCAAAAAATATGCTCCTATATGGGTAAGTATCCACTTTAATCATCCCAAAGAAATAACCAAAAGGACGAAGCTGGCCTGCGATATGTTGACAGATAACGGTATCCCCCTGGGCAGCCAGACAGTCCTTCTTAAAGGAATAAATGACCGCCCCTATATAATGAAGAAATTGATGCATGAATTACTTAAGCTCAGAGTAAGGCCGTATTATATTTATCAATGTGATTTGGCCAGAGGTATTTCTCATTTTCGCACTTCTATTTCAGCAGGGATAAATATTATGGAAAAATTAAGGGGCTTTACTTCCGGTTATGCCATTCCCACCTATGTTGTGGACGGTCCCGGCGGAGGAGGTAAAATTCCCGTTGCTCCCAACTATGTGATTTCCCAGGCCACGAATTTGTTCGTGTTAAGAAATTATGAAGGAAAGATGTACACCTATCGTGAAGAGCCTGAAAGCGCGCCTTTAACCTTTAATAAGTTATATGCGCTGACTTCAAAAAATAAATCCCAAAAGGCCAAAATCACTCATCTAACCAAGAATGCATTTTCCGAACAGCAGTTGGAACTATTCGGCCCTCCTGAAAACACGGATTAACACGGATAGAAACTACGGATTAACACGGATAGAAACCTAAGGATTTATACGGATGAAAATCGCACTGAGCGGGTTTCCTTTTTCAGGGAAGTCCACAGTCTTTAAGGCCTTAGCGGGCAAAAAGACTCACGCGAATTCAACTGCTTCGGGCGCGCCCCGCACCAAAGAAACTTTGGTACGGGGTAAAATCCAGCTAAACTTGGGCACCTTAGAGGTCAAGGATGAACGCCTGGAAAAACTGGCGCAAATTCTAAATTCAGAAAAGATTACCTATCCCAAAATAAATCTAATTGACCCGGCTTATTCAAGCGGGGCAGTTTCCGGCGGAATAGAAACCAGTCACATTAGAGAATTTGATGCCTTGGCAGTTGTTATCGCAGTTTTTTCAAGCCAAAGCCCTGTTGAGGATTTAAAAAATATAGAGTCGGAACTGGCCCTTGCAGATATGCTGGTTGTTCAGAATAGAATTGAAAAGGTGAAAAAGGAAAGAAAGGCGAGGCCGCAAAAGGAGGAAGACCGCGAACTTTTACTGCTTGAGCGTTGTGAGAAAGCCTTCGAAGAAGGCCTAATTAAGGAACTGAGACTTAGTCCGGCAGAGCGTAAAATGTTGGCCGGTTTTCAACTTTTAACATTTAAACCAATGCTCGTAGTAGCCAATATTTCCGAAGAGCAGTTTAATAAAGACGCAGCCCAGGCCTTAGAAAAAAAAGCGCAAGAGAAAAACCTAAAATTTATTTCTCTTTGCGCAAAATTAGAGGCCGAGATTGAAGAACTCCCCGAGGAACAAAGGCCTGAGTTTCTGCAGGGGATGGGCCTGAGGGGTTTAAGTAGAGATGGGTTTATCCGGCTCTGCCTTCAGGCGCAAGATATGATTCTGTTCTTTACTGTGGTTGGCAAGGAAGCCAGAGCCTGGCCTATCCCTCGCGGCACAACTGCTCTTTCTGCCGCGGGCGTTGTTCATTCCGATATGGAACGAGGTTTTATCCGCGCCGAAGTAATTAACTATAAAGATTTTGTGGAATGCGGTTCTTTTGCCGGGGCCAAAGAGAAAGGCCTGCTGCGCTTGGAAAGCAAAGAATACCCTGTCCAGGACGGCGACATCATTAACTTTAAGTTTAGTGTATAGCGAGGCTTGCTCGGTGTTTTTGTTCGCTCGCTGAATTTTTTTGCCGAGTTGTGGAACTTACGGCTCGCAAATTTGCCGAAATTCTCTCGTAAGAGGATAATCTGGCAGTTCTCGGTCAGTTTCGGCATTTGCTCTCCGTAAGTCCTCACAACTCTTTTGCCAAAAAAATTCTAATGCTCGCTCACCAAAAATACCGAGCAAGCTTCATTTTTTTTATTGCGTTTAATTGAAAGAAATGGTAAAATTGCTGCTATGAATACGTTGGTTATAGCTTTGGGAGGGATTGTTCTGTTCTGGCTGGGGTATAAATTCTATAGCCGGGCCTTTGAGAAAATCTGGGATATTGACCCATCCCGGAAAACTCCGGCTGTCCTGCACGATGACGGAGTAGACTATGTGCCGGCTAAACACTGGACTATTCTCTTCGGCCACCATTTTGCCAGCATTGCCGGGGCCGCTCCTATTATCGGCCCGATTATTGCCTTAAGCATTTGGGGATGGCTTCCTTCGCTGATTTGGATTGTATTGGGCACAATCTTTCTGGGCGGCATTCATGATTTCAGCTCTTTGATGGTTTCGCTGCGCTCAGACGGCACATCCATTGCCAATGTGGCCAAAACCGTTATTTCTCGCCGGGCAAAGATAGTCTTTTCCATATTTATCTGGCTCACGCTGATTTTGGTTATTGCTGTCTTTGTCCATTTCTGCGCCAATACCTTCATTATTGAGAAGAGAATCGTTATCCCTACAGTGGGACTGATTCCCTTAGCAATGTTGATGGGATTTATGCTTTACGATTTAAAGTTTAACCAGGCCAGCACCACAATTTTGGGCCTGAGCTTGTTATGCGGCCTGATTATCCTGGGTAATTTTTTCCCCTTAGAGCTGGTTAAATTAACTTTTAGGATTCAAGAGTTTACCTTAAAGTTAGGGCCCTTGCAAATCTGGAGTATCGCACTTCTGATTTATGCCTTTTTTGCTTCCATCATTCCGGTGCAGATTTTGCTTCAGCCCCGCGATTATCTTTGCGCCTTCCTTCTTTTTGCCGGCATAGCCTTGGGGCTTGGAGGGCTAATCTTTTCACATCCGGGAATGAAGCTTCCCGCTTTTGTGGGTTGGAAATCCGCTCAGGGTTATCTCTGGCCGATGCTTTTTGTAACTATTGCCTGCGGGGCGATTTCGGGGTTCCATTCCTTAGTTGCCTCGGGCACAACTTCTAAACAGATTCTCAATGAGAGAGACGCGCGCAAGATAGGTTTCGGGGCAATGATTGTGGAAGGCGTAGTTGCTCTTTTGGCGCTTTTGATTGTCGGCAGTTCAATAGCTAATCTTGGCGCTCTTCGCGAGATTCTGAAAAGAGGGGGCGGGCCTATTGCTGCCTTTGGCCAGGGCTTTGCTTATGTGACTAAACCTTTCCTGGGCCAGTGGGGCGGCCTGGCGGCAATAACTATTTTGAATGCTTTTATTCTCACCACCCTCGATACCGCAACCCGTATCGGCAGATATTTAACGCAGGAGTTATTAGGAATAAAAAATAGATATATTTCCACTTTTATTGTAGTTACTTTTGGCGGCGCTTTGGCGCTTAGTGGAAAGTGGAGCGCAATCTGGCCGATGTTTGGCACAGCTAACCAGCTGGTAGCTGCTTTAGCTTTGATTGTGGTTACTTCCTGGCTTTTGTCTTGCGGAAAAAGTATAAAATTTACCTTTTTGCCTGCTTTAATTATGCTGGCTACGACGGTAGGAGCGCTTGTTTATCAAATAATCGGCTTTATCAGGACAAAAGATATATTCTTGGCTTTTATTGCTTTTGTTTTATTGGGCTTAGCCTTTTATATGCTTTTGGAAGTGGATATCATTCTCTTGCAAGCGTTCAAACAGAGAACAGAGAACAGAAGACAGAAGACAGATGACCTGACCTCTGACCTCTGACTTCTGAACAAGGTCTTTAGGATATGCATAACATCATTGTGCAAAAATACGGGGGGACTTCCGTAGCCGACCCTAAGAGGATTTCCGGAGTTGCCCGGCGTATAGTCAGTTACCGGCGCAAAGGATACGATTTGGTGGTTGTAGTTTCCGCTTTGGGGGATACTACCGACGACTTACTTAAGCTGGCTTACAAGATTACCCGTTCTCCCTCCGAAAGAGAGATGGATATGCTTATCTCTACGGGCGAACAGATTTCTGTAGCTTTATTGGCTATGGCTATTCATAAATTAGGGTATGAGGCCATATCTTTTACCGGCGCTCAGGTGGGCATTATTACGGATAGTTCCCACACCAAGGCCAGGATTATCAGGATTAATACAGTTAGAATCAAAAGGGAACTGGCAGATAAGAAAGTCGTTATTGTCGCAGGCTTTCAGGGCGCAGATTTATCCAGGGAAATAACTACTTTCGGCCGTGGCGGAAGCGACCTGACGGCTGTTGCCTTAAGCCGCGCTTTAAGGGCAAAGTTCTGCGAGATTTATACCGATGTAGAAGGAATCTATACCGCTGACCCGCGCTTTGTTCCTGCAGCCAGAAAACTGGAAACTGTAAGTTACGACGAGATGCTGGAAATGGCTTCTCTGGGGGCCCAGGTGTTGCAGACAAGATGCGTGGAGCTGGCAAAAAGGTTTAATATTCCCATTATTGTCAGGTCAAGTTTTACCCCGTTGGACAGTAAACATCGAACGGGGCAGGCTGATAAAGGAGGAACAATGATTTCCCCGGAAGTGAAAGCAATGGAAAAAGTCGTAGTCAGCGCCGTAACGCTGAATAAAAATGAAGCCAAGGTTACAATCCGCGA
>CAZPSS010000084.1:0-5365 GCA_964589565.1 uncultured Planctomycetia bacterium | reverse complement strand
GATGCTCTCAAACCTGGAGACGGAAAAGGATAAAATGATTCAGATTATCCTGACTGGACAGCCGGAGTTGAAAGATAAACTGGAATCAGAAGAGTTAGCGCAGCTCAGGCAGCGAATCAACGTCCAGTATCATATCTTGCCCTTGAACAGGCAAGACAGCGAAAAATATATCAATCATCGTCTCCGGTTGGCAAGTATTAACGCAAACAAGGAGGTTGAATTTACTCCGGAAGCTATAGATGAGATTTACGGTTATTCCCGCGGTATCCCGCGAACGATAAATAAGATTTGTAATAGCGCTTTATTAATCGGATATGTCATAGAGGCCAGACAGATAACACCGCAGATTATAAAAGAAGCTGTGTCTTTAGCGCAGGACCAGCTCAAAAATATACCCGGGGAGCCCGGACTCAGCCAGTCTCAGCTCCGGGAAGCAGAGACCAGGCTTAAGCAACTAAATGAACAACTCGATCAACTCAAGAAACATAAGGAAAAAACTCAAGCCGGGCAGGCTAAGCTTGAACAACTTTGGCTCGAGCGTCAGAGAGAATGGCAAGCAAAGCAAGAGCGGGCCTCCGGACTTCTACAATCTACCCGTAAGGCCTTAAGTAACTGCGAATCCTCATTCTGGGAGAAAGTAAAGGAGCATGAAAAGCTCCTTGCCGAACTTAAGTCCACTCAAGAGGAACGCGACCGGCAGCACTTGGAGATAACCGGGAAAAAATCCGAACTTGCGGCGCTGCTTGAAGAAACCAAGCAGGTTAAGGAAAGCGTGCTTTTTTATTCTTTAGAGAAATCAATCAGCGATTCAGTTAAAAAGCCGGTCGTTAAATTGAAGGCCAGACAGCCGGGAATCAACAGAGCGGTCCTGACTGCCTATACCTTTGAAGGTGAGATAAAGATAGACCCGGTGGGTGACTATGGTTCACCAAACCCGATTTATAACGCTATCCGGGCATTTCACCGCAAGCGCGGTGTTGGGAAATATAAAGATTTTACTTTTTGCGCTAAAGGAGACAGAAAAAGAGGGCATCCTGCCGAATTCAGGGTTGAGTTAAGTAACGGCACAGCGAATATAGGAAGGCATCATAGAGTTACAATTACCGATTCCTGGCAGAAGTTCGCTATCCCCCTGGAGGAATTCAGCAGCATTGTAAATTTAAGTTTCATAAGTGAAATCACCCTCTTTCTCGACGGCATAATGGACGCCGATGAAATCACTTATATAAAGGATATCTGTTTTTCCCATAGGTAAGCCCTGGTTTTGGAAGGGTTTTAGAAAGAAAGGCAGGGAGATATGAGCAGGATAACCGACGCCTTAAAGAAGGCAGCAGAGGAAAAGAAAGCAGAAAAAAAAGAAATAGCATCTCCTGAAGAACCACTGAAGGTGCATAAGCCGGCCCATAATCTGCCGCTGGAAGAAAGGCTCAAAAACAGAGTCTATATCGCTAAAGCTACTGATGATTCAGGGATAGACCCGCGCATAGTTACCTATTTCGACCCCCAGGCAGCTATCTCTGAGCAATACCGTATCTTACGCACCAATATTCAGGCAAATAACTTATCCAAATCCTTGAAGACCATTGCAGTCAGCAGCACCTTTCACGGAGAAGGCAAGACCATTACTGCGGTTAATTTAGCCGTTACTATGGCTCAGGGTTTAGATAAGGCCGTTCTCCTTGTTGATTGCGACCTGCGAGGCGGAATGATTCATCAATTGTTAGCCATAAATCCTGCTCAAGGATTATCGGATATCTTACTTAATGGGTCTGCCCTGGAACTCGCCTTTTACAAAAGCAGAATAAATAACTTGACTATTTTGCCGCGGGGAAATACTCCTCATAATCCGTCAGAATTACTGGGCTCTAAGAAGATGAGGAGGGTCTTAGAAGAATTGAAATCCAAATTTGATTACATCATCCTGGATTCGCCTCCTATTATGCCGCTTACAGACGCCTGTGTTCTCGGCTCTCTGGTTGACGGGGTGCTCTTTGTTGTTCAGGCGCGCAGGACTGCCCGCCAGGTGGTTCAGCAGGCCCAAAACCTGCTTAATCATATTCACGCTAAAATTCTGGGATTTGTCCTCACGCAAGTAGAGCACCGCGCTCCCAAATATATGAATAGATACAATGGATATAATTAAATAGACAAGATGGACAGATTATTTGGCACAGACGGAATTCGAGGTATGCCCGGGAAATATCCCCTGACTGACGGGATGATATTCAAACTCGGTAAAGCAGCGGCCCATCTCTTGCTTCGCCGGAATAGTCGAAAAAAGGCAGCTGCTCAGCCTCTCAAAATCATCATTGGCAAGGATACCCGCTTAAGCGGCCAAAGAATAGAGGTGGTCCTGGTCAGCGGTATCTCCTCCTACGGCGTAGATGTGCTTCTGGCAGGAGTAATTTCCACGCCCGGTTTAGCCTTTTTAACCAAAGAACTTAAAGCCGATATGGGAGTGATGGTTTCTGCTTCACACAATAGAGCCGAAGAGAACGGGATAAAATTCTTTTCCCGTTCCGGTTATAAACTTTCCAAAGCTCAGGAAGACCGGATAGAAGAACTCATATTCAGCTACCCTGTCGAGCTTGACCTATCTTCTTATAATTCCGGCTCTGTCTCCCGGATTGAAGACGGACAAAAAAGATATATAGATTTCCTTAAGTCCCTGGTGCCTCGGTTAGACCTGAGTGGATTTAAAATTATAATCGATTGCGCCTGCGGCGCGCTCTCTAATGTTGCCCCTTTGGTCTTTAAAGAGTTGGGCGCAGAGGTAATCTCTATAAACAACCAGCCGGACGGGACAAATATTAACTTAAACTGCGGCGCATTACATCCTGAAAATATAGCCGCAGCTGTAACCGAATACAAGGCCGATATCGGCTTCTCCTTTGACGGAGACGGCGACAGGGTAATTCTGGCAGACGAAAGAGGAAGCATCTTAGACGGAGACTATATAATGGCGATTATCGGCCGTTATTTGCTCAAAAGAAACCGGCTCACCAAACGCACTATTGTAACTACAGTGATGAGTAATTATAGCTTAGAAAAGGCAATCGAAGATGCCGGGGGCAGGTTAATCCGCACTGATGTAGGAGACAGATACGTAGTAGAGGAGTGTTTAAAGAATAATCTATCCTTTGGAGGTGAACAATCAGGCCACATCATCTTTTTAGACCACTCCACCACCGGCGATGCCCTGATTACCGCCTTACAACTGCTTAAGGTTATGAAGAAGACAGGCAAGAGATTAAGCGAACTCTCCCAATGTATGCGCAAACTCCCCCAGATATTAATAAATGTAAAAGTAAAAGAAAAGAGGCCTTTTGAGTCCATTCCTCGGGTCTCGGAAGCGATTTCCCGCTCTAAATCCAAATTGGATGGGAACGGCCGGCTCTTAGTCAGATACTCCGGGACAGAATCCGTTGCCCGCATAATGGTCGAAGGCGAAAATCGGGATTTTATTGAGGAGCTCGGCAACTCCCTTGCCGGAGTAATTGAGCAGGAGCTTGGAGTGGAAAAACAATGTGTGGAATAATCGGTTATATCGGGAATAGGGATGCCATCCCCATAATAATGGATGGCCTGAAGAGGTTGGAATACCGCGGATATGATTCCGCAGGTATCGCTATCCTGAACGGCGCCGGTTTATCTATCTGGAAGGAAAAAGGCAAGATAGATACCTTGAGTTCATCTCTTAAGGACAACCCTGCCAAAGGCAACCTTGCTATCGGACATGTGCGCTGGTCAACACACGGAATCCCCTCTAAACCGAACGCCCATCCCCATACCGACTGTTTGGGAAATTTAGCCGTTGTCCATAACGGCATCATCGAAAATTTCCAATCCCTAAAGCAGCGCCTCATCAAGGCCGGCCATACCTTTAAATCGGAGACCGATACCGAAGTCATTGCCCACCTAATCGAGGAACATCTTGCTAAAAACGGAAAAGATTTAGGTCTGGCGCTTCGCCTGGCGCTAAAAGAATTAAAAGGGACCTATGCCCTGGCCCTGATGCATAAAGATTCACCGGATAAATTCATTGTTGCCCGCAACGGCTCACCCTTAATCCTTGGCCTGGGTAAGGGCGAAAACTTTGTGGCATCGGATGCCCCGGCTATCCTTAAACATACCAAAGAGGTAGTCATCTTAGACGACTACCAGCTCGCGGAGGTCTCCAAAGACGGAATCAAACTAACTACTTTAGAGGGAGAGGGCATATCCTGTAAGACTACTAAAATTGACTGGGACGCGGAGCAGGCAGAAAAGACCGGGTTCCCTCACTTTATGTTAAAGGAGATTTATGAACAGCCGCAGGTTTTACGCCGGATTTTAGGATTATCTACTCACCCCGCTAAGCCCAACTTAATCTCTTTTGGAAACCTTAATATCTCCAAAAAAGGACTCAGGAAATTAAATCGGCTCATTATCCAGGCCTGCGGGACCTCCTATCATGCCGGCTTAATTGGCAAGTCCGTCTTAGAGTTCTTTGCCGCTATCCCCACGGAGGTGGAGATTTCCTCAGAATTTAGATATCAGCAGCTCTTCGCTGACAACAAGGCCTTAATTTTAAGCATTACCCAGTCAGGCGAGACCGCTGATACCCTGATGGGGCTAAGAAAGGCAAAGTATAAGTTATTTAAAACCCTATCTATCTGCAATGTCTTAGGCAGCACCATTGCCCGCGAATCAGAGGGAGTAATCTATACCCACGCCGGTCCGGAGATTGGCGTTGCCTCTACAAAGGCATATACCGCCCAATTAACCACCTTATATCTATTGGCTATTTACCTGGGAGGCCTGAAAGGATTAATTGCTCCTGTGATAAGAGAGAGATTATTGGCCAAGTTACAGCGGATTCCGGCTCTAATGCAGGAGATTATTAATGACCAGGGCGCGATTATAAAGTGCGCTCAAAAATATCACAATGCCCGGGACTTTCTCTTCTTAGGCAGAGGCCTCAACTACCCCAGTGCCTTAGAAGGGGCCTTGAAACTAAAAGAGATTGCCTATATCCACGCTTCAGGCCACCCGGCAGGGGAGATGAAACACGGCCCCATTGCCCTTATTGACAATAAAGTGCCGGTAGTATGCATCGCCGTCAAAGGCAGAACCTATGAGAAGATGCTCTCCAATATTCAGGAGGTAAAGGCAAGGAAAGGGATTGTTATCGCCATTGCCGATAGAGGCGATAAGGAGATTGAAAGCTCCGCTGATGAGGTCATCTATATTCCTGAAACAGAAGAGAGCTTTTCCCCGCTGTTAGTCGCCCTGCCAATGCAGTTATTGGCATATCACATCGCAGTAAAAAGAGGCTGTGAGATTGACCAGCCCCGCAACCTGGCAAAATCCGTTACTGTAGAAT
>CAZPSS010000083.1:0-5443 GCA_964589565.1 uncultured Planctomycetia bacterium | reverse complement strand
CGGTTTAGAAAAAACAGATTTAATCGTAGGTATTATTCCTGCAGGCGGGGCCAGCTGGGGAAGGAACTTTTCCTACCGGCATTGGCCTGTGGAAAATTACGCCAAGCTCGCAGATAGGTTAGTTGGCGAATTAAATACGAAGCTTATAATTTTTGGCAGCTCTTCGGAGCAGGATATTTGCCGGCAGGTCCAGGATATTATGCAAAAAGAAGCTGTCAACGCTTGCGCAAAGACATCTCTTAAACAATTCGCTGGTTTGCTTGCTAAGTGTTGTTTAGTAGTCTGCAACGATGGCGGGCCCTTACATGTGGCGGTCAGCCAGGATGTGGTAACAGTGTCTATCTTTGGGCCAGTTGACGAAAAAGTCTATGGAGCATATCCGCCGGGGCCAAAAGACATTGTAGTTACTAAAGATATAGATTGCCGTCCCTGTTACAAGAATTTTAAGTTACCGCTTTGTCAACGCAACCGTCAGTGCATCAGAGATATTACCGTGGATGAGGTGTTCGAGATAATTAGGGAAAGTTTACAGCTCAAGGCTCAGAAGCATTCAAAGGTAATTGAATAATGGAAATCGCAGCAGTCTATTGTATTTATAATGAAGAAGATTACATCGAATATTCTATAAAATCAATCTATGATTTCGTGGATAAGATTGTTATCTGTTTAAGTCAGGCGCCTTATGCGGCATATAATCCTCAGGCAAAGCAGATCGCGGAAAATATGCGGTTTAAAAAAGACAAGACCGAAGAAATTGTAGACAGAGTATCTAAAGGCGATAATAAATTTGAAATTATTAAAGACAACTGGAACGAGCAAATTGAACATCGCAACAGAGGAATGAAGTACTGCATAGAGAACGGTTATGATTATTACTTTTTGATCGACGGGGATGAGGTCTATAGAAAAGACCACTTGGAGATAATAGCTAAAGAAATTTCTGCTCATCCGGAAGTTGGTTCCTTTGTAATTAAATGTCCGATTTTCTGGCGTAGTTTCAAATATAGAATTCCTGCGCAAAAGGTTGCATGGTGCCCGCGCAGAATTTTTAAGCTCACCCCCTATAGAAAGAGCCTGGGGTTAAAGTGGCCGTATCGATGCCGTTTCACCGGTATAAATAAAACAAACAGTTTGGGTAAGGTTTATCAAATCCCACCCGAGAAAGCTATATTTTATCATTTTTCTTATGCCAAATCTGCAAAGGATATGAAAGAAAAGCTATCCACTTTTCCTCATGCCCGCGAGATTTTAGATGGCTGGTACGAGAACATCTGGCTTAAATGGCCAAAGAAGCGGAAAATGCCCAATGTCCATCCCACTAATCCGGAAAAATTTCCTATAGTCGAATATGTAGAGCCGAAGGATTTGCCGGAAGTAATGAAAGCCCATCCTTATTACAACAGGGACATCATAGAATAATTATGAAAATTTTAGGGATTGCAGCTCCCTTTGGCCATGACTCCTCCGCTGCTTTGGTTATTGACGGAAAAGTAGTTGCCGCCGCAGAAGAAGAAAGGTTTACCAGAAAAAAACACGCCGAAGGCCAAAAACCCGTGAATGCGGTTAATTTTTGCCTGAAGCAGGCAGGGCTTAAACCTTCCGATATAGACTTTATTGCTTATCCCTGGTCTCTGGAAGCGTTAAGAAAGAAACGAAGGGAATACTTTGGGCGCACGCTATTCAGCCATCCTTCGCGGGCTTATAAAAAGTTCTTCTGCAATGGAAAAGAATTAAAGGGCCAGTCAGGTTTTATACACGCTACTTTAAAGCAATGCGGCTTTGGTTTAAATAACCTTAAAATAGAATGGGTAGAGCACCACCTTGCGCATGGGGCTTCCAGTTTCTTTCTGTCCGGGTTTGAAAAAGCCGCTATTTTATCCGTTGACAGCGGAGGAGAAATAACTTCGACGCTTTTGGGTTATGCCGAAAATGGAACAATAAAGACAATTAAGGAGATTGTCGCGCCCGATTCCTTAGGAAATTTTTACGCTACGATGACCGATTATTTGGGCTTTCACAGAGGAAACGGTGAATATAAAGTTATGGGTATGGCTCCTTACGGAGACCCGCAGAGAATAAATTTTGACCATATTATATGGTGGGATGAGAAGAACAAATCCTATAGATGCAATGATGATTATGTTTGGGTAAGGACTAAAAAAAGATTTCGGACGGAGAAGGTATATTCTAAAAAGATGGTTGAGGAATTTGGCCCTGAGCGCAGCGGGGACGGTTTATCCCAGCCCTATACCCATATTGCCGCCGTCACGCAAAAGAAATTAGAGGAAATAACTTTGAAATTGATAGATAGCTATTTGAAAGAAAACCTGGCCAAACATAAGAGGCTTTGTTTTTCCGGGGGATGTGCTTTAAACGTGGCATTGAATAGGGTTTTATTAGAGCGCCCTTATATAAAAGAGCTATGGGTGCAGCCTGCTTCTAATGATGCCGGCAGTTCCATGGGGGCTGCAGTCTATATAGCTTCTCAATTGGGTGAAAAAATTGAACCAATGAAACATAGTTATTTAGGCCCGGAATTCAGCGATAAAGAGATACAAAGAGAACTTGTAACATCCGGGTTCGCTTTCAGTTACGAAAATGATATCTGTGAAATTGTTGCAGAATTATTATCCAGAGGCAATGTAGTAGGGTGGTTTCAGGGCAGAATGGAGTGGGGCCCGCGCGCTTTAGGCAATAGAAGTATCCTGGGCAATCCTGCCATAAGGGGCACGGCAGACAAAATAAATGCCCTTATTAAATTTAGAGAGAAATGGCGCCCTTTTTGCCCCTCTATCCTCAAAGAGTTTGCCGGCGATATTCTTGAGTCAAGCCATCCCGCGCCATTTATGACTATAGCCTTTAAAGTTAATCCCGCCTGGCGAAATAGAATTCCTGAAGTGGTCCATATAGACGGAACCTGCAGGCCGCAGATAGTAGAGAAAGAAATAAATCCCAGGTTTTATAAGATAATAGAAAACTTTTATCACAAAACAGGCGTGCCGGCAGTAATAAACACTTCTCTTAATAGAAGAGGAGAGCCTATAGCTTGCAGCCCCGCAGATGCTTTAGCGATGTTCAAGAATAGCGGATTGGAATATATTGCGCTCGGCAATTTTTTGGCAAGCAAGAATGGGAATTAAAAATGGCCTCAGAAAAAGATAAGCCGGCTTGCGATATCGTTATTCCTGTTTGGAATCAATTGGAATATACAAAAGAGTGTTTAAGAGCCCTGTTTAAATCCACCTCTTTTCCCTTTAGATTGATTGTAGTTGACAATGCAAGCGATGCTCCGACAGCGCAATATTTGGATAGCGTTAAAGAAAAAAATCCTGAGCAGGTTAGCTTAATCAGGAATAATGAGAATATGGGATTTGTTAAGGCCGTTAATCAGGGAATAAAAGTGTCTTGCGCCTCTTATGTCTGCCTTTTAAATAATGATACTCAAGTTGCTTCAGATTGGCTAAGGGAAATGATCGAAGTAGCAGAGGCCAGAGATGATATAGGCATAGTTAATCCAAATAGCAATACGTTGGGATGGAAGCCAAAGAAGAGGCAGTCCTTAGAAGCAGCTGCTCAAGAATTGAAGTCTTATTCAGGAGAATATTCCAGGCTGCCCTGGGCTTGCGGATTTTGTATGCTCATCAAGCGCAAAGTTATTCAAGAAATCGGGCTTTTTGATGAGATTTACGGAATGGGGACTTTTGAAGACGCTGATTTTAGTAAAAGGGCTCAAGCAGCAGGGCTTTTTTCTGTTTGCGCAAAGGCTGCTTACGTTGAGCATCGGGAAAGACGTTCGTTTATAAAATTTAAGAAATTTGACCGGGACTTCCAGCGGAACCGGCAAATCTTTTTCTCTAAATGGGGAAAGATAGAGCGCGTCCTTTATATTTTGACCAAACATAATCCGGCATATGCGGAGAAAGTAAGCGCAGAAGCCGTAAAATTAGCTTGCGAGGGAAATATTGTCTGGATTTTTTTAAAGGATAAAAATAGGCAGGGGATTAATGAACATTCTAATGTTTATATTTATAATTTGCCGAAACATTTCTTTGATTTAGTCAGTATTTGGCGAGTCTTAAAACGCAAAAAGAAATTTGACAGGATATATGTAGATGATAAGGGTTATAGAAAAAGATTAGATAACTTTAGGCTTCTTCACAAAGCAGAGGTAATCTATGCATAGTAAAATTCCTTTATCGGTAGTGGTTATTGCTAAAAACGAGGAAGCTAACATTAAGGACTGTTTGGAATCGGTTAAATGGGCAGATGAAATAATTGTAGTGGATGATAATAGTACTGATAAGACGGTGGAGATTGCCCGGAACTATACCGATAGAATCTTTCAAAAAAAGATGGATATCGAAGGCAGGCATCGCAATTGGGCATATAGACAGGCGCGCAATAGCTGGGTGTTAAGCCTGGATGCCGATGAGCGGGTAACGCCGGAATTGAAAGATGAAATAATCAAGGCAATAGACAAACCCGGAGAATTCAGGGGTTTCTCTATTCCCCGCAGGAATTATATCGGAAGCTACTGGGTGAGGTTCGGCGGCTGGTATCCCAGCGCGCAATTGAAGCTCTTTAAAAGAGAGGATTTCCGCTGGGAAGAGGCAGAGGTTCATCCCCGCGCGTTTCTAAGCGGCCCTATAGGAATGCTGAAGAAAGATATTATCCATTATTCCTATGAGAATTTTAAAGATTTTTTAAATAAAACCAATAATCAAACAACCCTTGAAGCTATAAAATGGCATAAATTGTCTTTAAATAATCCTAAAAAAGCCCGTTATAAAATGAACTTAATCCATGCCCTTTGGAGAATTTTGGATAGATTTATAAGGGCTTTCTTTATAAAGAAGGGTTATCGAGACGGTTTTACGGGATTTATGGTCTCTATCTTTGGCGGACTTTATCAGCTCTTAAGTTATGCCAAGTATCGGGAATTAAAAGGGGCTGACAATGCCTAAAGAGACGCTTTCCGTAGTTATTATTACCAAGAACGAAGAAGATAAGATCGGCCGTTGCCTGGAAAGTGTAAAATGGGCCGATGAGATTGTCATTGTTGATGATTTAAGCACAGATTGCACGGCGGAAATTTGCCAGAAATATGGCGCCAAAGTAATTTCTCATAAATCTTACGGGAACTTTGACCAACAGCGCAATATCGGCATAGATAATGCCAGTGGTGAATGGATATTGCAGATGGATGCGGATGAGATAGTTAGCGAAGAATTAAAGCAAGCCATCCAGAAGGCGCTCACAGATAATTCGGATTGCGCCGGCTATAAGTTTAAGCGAAAGAATTATTTTTTAGGCAAACCTCTAATGCACGGTGGATGGCACCATGATTTTTTAAGAATGTTTAGGAAAAACGCGGGTAGATATATAGGCGCTAGTGTGCATGAACTGATAGAGGTGAAGGGCAAGATAGGATATATAAACGCGG
>CAZPSS010000082.1:0-5469 GCA_964589565.1 uncultured Planctomycetia bacterium | reverse complement strand
CATGAGCCTACGCTTTCCGATGTGGTGCAGGAAGCGGTTAAGGATCCGGAACTTGTGGAATTGGCTAAAAAATACGGCGCAAAAGGGATTAACATCGCCGGGATGTGCTGCACGGCCAATGAGATATTAATGCGCCACGGTATTCCCTCAGCCGGCAACTTTCTCCAGCAGGAGTTGGCGATTTTAACCGGCTCTGTGGAATTGATGATGGTGGATGTGCAGTGTATAATGCCGGCTTTATCCAGTGTGGCTAATTGTTTTCACACGAAATTGGTAACTACTTCGCCGAAGTGCAAGTTCCCCGGCGTGGAGCATATCGAGCTTAAAGAAGAAAAGGCCCTGCAAATAGCTAAAGACATCATCAGAAAAGGCGTTGAGAATTATAAAAACAGAGTTAAGGAACGGGTGGATATTCCTAAAGAAATAAAAGGACTCGTCGCCGGTTTTACCACGGAAAACGCTTTTCGCTTTTTAGGAGGTAGATACCGGGCCACATACCGTCCGCTTAATGATGCAATAATTTCCGGAAGATTGCGCGGGGCCGCGGGTGTAGTTGGTTGTAACAATCCTAACATCAGGCACGATTGGGCGCACGTGGCTATGGTGAAAGAGCTGATAAGAAATGATGTCCTGGTGGTGCAGACAGGATGCTCGGCTATTGCCTGCGCCAAGGAGGGTCTGCTTACTCCGGAGAGCGCCTTTAAATATGCCGGTCCCGGACTGCGGGAGATTTGTGAAACCGTAGGCATTCCGCCGGTGCTGCATGTTGGCTCCTGCGTGGACAATTCCCGGATTTTACTCATTCTTTCGGAAGTAGTTAAAGAAGGTGGCTTGGGAGAAGATATCAGCGATTTACCTGTTGCCGGCGCTGCCCCCGAATGGATGAGCGAGAAGGCGGTTTCTATCGGTTTTTATGTTGTGGCCAGCGGCGTATATACAGTCTTTGGCACGCCGCATCCGGTATTAGGCAGCGAAAACGTAACCAATTACATTACCAATGAACTGGAGAATGTGGTGGGCGGGAAGTTTGCTTTTGAGGCCGACCCGGTAAAGGCGGCGCAGATGATGATTGCGCATATTGATAAGAAAAGAGCGGCATTGAAACTTGCGCCGGCAATCTGTGAACAGAAAGAGAAAGTCAATGCAGCAAAGTGAGTAAAGAGATGAAAAGAAGTTTACTTAAAGAGAAAAAGAGTAAAGACGTTAAGATTTATTGTGATATGACTAAGTGCGTTGGCTGTAAATCCTGCGAGCTCGCCTGCGCCCTGGAACATTCGCAGACAAAGAATATCTTTTCCGCAATTAAAGAAAAAGTTTTACCAAAAAAAAGGGTAAAAGCCGAAGTCTTTGGCGATAAGATTATTTCTCTGCATTGTCAGCACTGCGAGGATGCGCCCTGTATTAAGGCCTGTATGAGCGGAGCTTTATCCAGAGATGAAAAAGCAGGCGCAACCTTACACGATAAAGAAAAATGCGTTGGTTGCTGGATGTGCGTGATGGTTTGTCCTTTCGGCGCTATTGTCAGAGATGTAGAAAATCATATCGCGGTCAAATGCGACCTTTGCCCGGATAGGGAAGATTTTTCCTGTGTGGCGGCTTGTCCAACAGGGGCGCTGTTTGCAGGCACCAAAAAAGAGTTTAAGAAGAAGATTGTTAAAAAGGTTAAATCACAAACAGATTAAAATGACTAATAACTAAATCCGAATGACTAATGAATGTCCAATGACTAAATGACCAATTACGGTTTTAAAAAGAATTAATTTCGTCATTAGGCATTAAAAAATTAGACATTTATTCGTCATTCGTCATTGGAAAATTCGACATTAAAGAACAAGTTTGGTTGTTGTAATTTGGAATTCAACGGGGTTATAAAATGAGATACATAATCATAGGCGGAAGTGCTGCTGGCGTAACTTGTGCCGAGACTTTAAGAAAGCACGATAACAAGGCAGAGATAACCTTGATTTCCGAGGAGGAGTTTCCTCTTTACTCACGCTGCCTCCTGACCTACCTTATTGCCGGCTCAATCGGAGAAGACAAACTTTGTTTTAAAGATAAGGATTTTTATAAAATCAGTAAGATTAAAACCTATTTAGGCAGGAAGGCAGTTTCCATAGACGCTAAGAAGAAAGTTCTTTCTCTTGAAGATAAAACAAAGGTTTCCTACGATAAACTAATGCTGGCCACCGGGGCCTCGCCCAAATCAGTTGATGTTCCCGGAGCCGGTAAAAAAGGCGTATTTACTCTGCGCAAGATTGATGATGCCCGCGCGATAATGAAGATGCTGGATGCGGTGAAAGAGATAGTTGTCTTAGGCGGAGGATTAATCGGCCTTCGTGATGCCTATGCCTTAAGACTAAGAGGAAAAGAGGTAACGGTCGTTGTGAAGAGCCCGCAGGTTTTATCGCAGGCGGTGGATATGCAGGCAGCAGGAATTATCGCTAATAAGCTTGAGGAAAACGGCATCAAGATAAAAACCGGCGTTGCGGCCAAAGAGATATCAGGCAAGGATTCTGTCGAAGGTATTGTGCTGGATGACGGCGAAAAGCTGAACTGTCAGATGGTTATTGTCGGCAAAGGCGTTAAACCAAATACGGCGTTGGCTTCATCTTGCGGTTTAAAGGTTGAAGAGGGGATAGTGGTCGATGAATTTTTAAATACCTCGAATAAGGATATTTTTGCCGCCGGTGATTGCGCTCAGGCTTATGATATTGCCAGAGGTGAAAGCAGAATTAACGCCCTTTGGCCGTGTGCGGTTGAACAGGGGCAAATAGCGGCCTTAAATATGCTGGGCAAGAGGACTTCTTATAAAGGCTCCTTGTCAATGAATTCAGTGGATTTCTTTGGGTTAGGGTGCATTTCAATGGGAATTACTAAACCTAAGAAGGAACAGGATTATGAAATAATCTCCCAAGTCAAAGGCGGCAATTATAAAAAGTTTGTGCTAAAGAAAAGTACAATTGTAGGTGCGGTTTTTGTCGGCGATATAAGGGCAGCAGGAATAGTTAGCGCATTAATTAAAAATAAGATTGACATTTCTTCTATAAAACATCTATTATTGGAAGATACTTTTGATTATGCAAAAATAATGCCCCTGGTGGCAAAGTTTCAAGATAAATTTGCTCAGGAAGAATATAAAGATACATTAATAAGCTATAATCTGTAAGTCAAAAGGAGATAAGTTTATGTCCAAGATAGTTGCTAGCGCTGCAATCCGCGGGGCAAGAAAGATTGCCTTGGAGGCGGAGAATTTCTTAAACAAAGCCATTGGCGAAAAAGGCAAAGACGCCAAGGTCGGCTTTCCGGAAACCGCCTTTTATCTGCCGCTGGCTTATGCCCTGTTGGGGGCGGAGGTAAAAACCTTAAATGATATGGTTCCCATTCTGGAGCATGTAAAGTCGTTGTTACACGATGAGCCGACGGATAAACTGTGGCTTCCTTATTTAGGGGATACCTTAGATTCCGGGGTAGCTGCATTGCTTGCCGAGGAGTTGATTGTGGCGCTGCGTTATCTATATGGACAGGAGCCTCAAGCCGATTGCATCGGCTTTTTCTCGGATACGATTCTAAGAAGCTTAGGGATACAGTTGGTTGACGGCAGGATGCCCGGCTTTGCGGCGATTTTAGGGGCAGCGCCGGACAATAAGACCGCTGTAGAGATTGTGCGCGAGTTTCAAAAACGCAATATTTTGAGTTTTGTAGGTTCTTCAGTCAATGGCAGAAGCATCATTGACCAGCTAAAAGAGGAAAAGGTGGAGATGGGCTGGGATACCTACATTGTTCCTTACGGAAGAGATACCATCACCGGCATTTATCCTCTGCACTGGGCAATCCGGGGGGCATTAACCTTCGGCGGACACAAGAAGGGTGAGGCCTTAAAGTGCCTGAAGTATTGTAAAGACAGGGTATTTGCCTTTGGGCTGGTCTTAGGTGAGCTTGATGATGTAAAATATGCAACCGGCGCCGGAGCGATTAATATGGGTTTCCCGATAATTGCCGATAGCGATATTCCGGAAATTAGGCCCACAGGGATTTGCACTTACGAACATTTGGTAAAAGAGAGCGATTATAAAAAGATTGTGCCGGTCTGTATTGAAGTTAGAGGAGTAAAGGTCAAGATTTCCGAAATTCCTATTCCCGTTGCCTATTCCGCTGCCTTTGAAGGTGAGCGGGTGAGAAAAGAGCAGATGTATATTCAGTTTGGCGGGAAATATACCACTGTTTTTGAGTATGTGCGGATGAGAAAATTGGATGAGGTGCAGGATGATAAGATTGAAGTGGTTGGTCCGGAGATTGACGATGCCGGGGAAGGGAGTGCGCTTCCTTTAGGCATTTTGGTTGAGGTTGCCGGAAGGAAGATGCAGAAGGACTTTGAGCCGATTTTAGAGCGGCAGATTCATTCCTTCCTGAATGAGGCGATGGGCGTCTTTCATATGGGCCAGCGGGATATGTGCTGGTTGAGGATTAGTAAAGATGCGCAGAAGAAAGGGTTCAAGATAAAACATTTCGGGGTGATTTTACACGCCCGCCTGCATGATACCTTCGGGGCAATCGTTGATAAGGCCCAGGTAACCATTTATACTAAACAGGAAGATGTAGAAAAACATATAGTCGGGGCAAAAGAGGCTTACGAGGCCCGCGATGCCCGTACGGCCGGAATGACCGACGAGGCCGTGGATACGCTGTATTCGTGCACTTTATGTCAGAGTTTTGCCCCGAATCACGTGTGTATTGTTAAACCAGAACGATTAGGACTGTGCGGGGCTTACAGCTATCTCGATGCCAAGGCCAGTTATGAGTTAAATCCGACTGGTCCCAATCAACCGGTAAAGAAGGGGGAGTGTCTTGATCCGGCGAGGGGCGAGTGGAAAGGTATAAACGAATTTATCCATCAGAGTTCAAATAAAACCCTGGAGCGCTTTCACGGATACTCTATAATGACTTATCCGGAGACGAGTTGTTGCGTAGGAAGCACAGAGGTTATTATTGATGGAGAAGTGGTTAAGGTTGGAGAGTTTATAAATAGACATCAGGGAGGAGAGGAATACGCCAAATCTTCCGTTTTAACTTTAATGAATGGTAAAACTGTTCCTGATAAAATAGTTGCGATGCAGAAATTCCCTGCGCCAGATACTCTAATTAGGATTGACACAAAGTTAGGAAAGAAGTTAGTCGTTACTCCTGATCACAAAATAGCTGTCCACAAATTAGAAGGATTATTTTGGGTTCCAGCCGGCGAAGCTAAAGAGAAAGATAAGGTTATTTCTGTTAGAGATTTTAAAGCTTGCTTGGATGTTGTAAAAAATGTAGAAGCAATTCAAAATGATGGTAAATTTGATTATGTATATAATCTTACTCTATCTAATTATCACCGTTATTTTGCTGATGGAATGCTAATTGCAAACTGCGGATGTTTTGAGTGCATAATTGCAATTTTGCCGGAAGCCAACGGGTTTATGGTGGTCAACC
>CAZPSS010000081.1:0-5520 GCA_964589565.1 uncultured Planctomycetia bacterium | reverse complement strand
CGCGTAGATGAGGTGCTCACCATCGAAAGGGAGGAAATAAACGACCTTGCGCAGATAGAGATGCAAAAGATACTCGATAATTACGATACCGGCATTCAGGTTGTTACGGTCAAACTTCAGGATGTAAATCCTCCCGATGAAGTAAAGCCGGCCTTCAATGAGGTAAACGAAGCTAAACAGGAGAAGGAGCGGATGATTAACCAGGCATGGGAGGCTTACAATAAAGTTATTCCCCGCGCCCGTGGTGAAGCGGAAAAAGTCATTCGTGAAGCCGAAGGATACCAATTAGATAAAGTAAACCGGGCCAAAGGCGAGGCGGAGAGATTTCTGGATACCTGGGCGGAATATAAAAAGGCGCCCCAGATTACCCAGAAGAGACTCTATCTGGATACGATGATGGAGGTTCTGCCCGAGGCAAAAGAGAAATACATCATTGATCCCAGCCAATCCTCAATTTTGCCATTATTGGATATCAGCCAGAAAAGGGGGACGCAGCAATGAAAATAATTCTAAGAATAACGGGAATTTTAGCAATTCTGGTAATAGTTTTATTTTTAAGCGGCGTGGTATTTGTAGTGGATGAGACCAAGCAGGTGGTAATTACCCAGTTTGGCAAACCTGTGGGTGAGCCGATTACCGCTGCCGGATTGCATTTCAAAACTCCGTTCGTCCAGCGGGCCCAGTATTTCGAGAAAAGGCTCCTGGACTGGGACGGCGACCCCAACCAGATTCCCACCAAAGATAAAAGGTATATCTGGATGGACACTACTGCCCGCTGGCGGATTAGCGATGCCTTAAAATTCCTGCAATCGGTGACAACGGAAGCAGGCGCGCATGCCCGGCTTGATGATATTATTAATTCCGCCACGCGCGATGCCATTACCAGCCACCTCCTTGTCGAGGCAATCAGAAATTCCAATCGTATCCTGGAGACTAAGGAAGAAAAAGAGGAGATTGTAGTTACTGAAGACGCGTTAGAGAAGATTAAAGTTGGCCGGCAGGCCCTGGCCGGAATGATTTTAGCTAAGGCCAGGGTGCTTGCTCCTCAATACGGCATTGAGTTGGTAGATGTGCGCATCAAGCGCATCAATTATGTGGAAGCGGTGCAAAGGAAGGTCTATGAGCGGATGATTGCAGAGAGGAAGCGCGCTGCCGAGATGTATCGCTCGGAGGGTCAGGGGAAGAAGGCGGAGATTGAAGGGCAGATGGGCAAGGAGTTAAAACAGATAACCTCCGAGGCCTACCGCACGGCCCAGGGCATCAGGGGAAAAACGGATGCCCAGACAACCACGATTTATGCCGATGCTTATAGTAAGGACGCCCAGTTTTACTCGTTCTTAAAGACATTAGAGACATACCGAAATACGATTGACGATAAATCTACTATAATTTTAACCACCGACAGCGATTACTATAAATACCTGAAGGGGTTAAAAACGGAAGAATAACCAACGAGCAAGAGACCGTTTCTCAACTCAATCGGAGATGTGTCCTAACCCTAAACGGAAAACTGTACCTTCAGCCTCAAGAGTTATCTTGAGGCTGTTTGATAGATATACATATGAGCAAGAAGAATATCAAGGATTACACATTAGAAGAGCTTAAAAAACTAATGGATGAAATCCGGGAGCCGTCATACAGGGCCAAGCAGATATTCTTTTGGCTTTACCAAAGAGGTGTGTGCAGTTTTAATGAGATGGATAATATACCAAAGGGGCTTAAGAGCCGGCTTGGCCGGGACTACTATATAGGCGCTCTTGAGCTTTGCGAACACCTTAAATCGGCTGACAAGGGCGAGAAATTTCTCTTTAAGCTCCGCGATGGTAATTTTATTGAAACCGTCCTTATATATGCAAAAGGGAGAAAAACAGCCTGCCTTTCTACTCAGGTCGGATGTAAATTTGCCTGCCTTTTTTGCGCAAGCGGAGGCAAAGGCTTTGTGCGAAATCTCAAGCCCTCGGAAATTACAAACCAGATAATGTTTTTGCAGCACAATCTCAAACACAGGCTCACAAATTTCGTATTTATGGGCATGGGCGAGCCCCTGGATAACTTCACAAATGTTTCAAAAGCCCTTATGATAATGAATGCCCCGCAAGCGTTGGGTATAGGCGCAAGAAGGATTACTATTTCCACATGTGGAATAATTCCCGGCATAGAGAAACTTAAAGGACTGGGCCTGCAGATTAATTTATCTGTATCGCTTCATGCCGGCAATGATAAATTAAGAGATACGCTTATACCGGTTAATAGACGCTATCCGTTGGCAAGACTTATTAAAGCCTGCGAAGACTTTAAAAATAAGACCGGAAGGATGATTAGCCTCGAGTACGTTTTAATAAAGGATAAGAACGATTCACCCCAAAATGCCGATGAGCTTGCGGAAATAGCAAAAAGGTTGAAGGCGAAGGTGAATTTGATACCATGCAGCAGAATTCCTAATCTAAAGCTGGAATCCGCTCAACGAAAGGCCGTTGTTATATTTATGAGAAGACTTCTTGGAAAAAGAGTAAAGGCAACTCTGAGGCATTCAAGGGGCGAGGATATTCAGGCTGCCTGCGGGCAGCTCGCAGGCAGGGTAAAATAAAAGGAGGAGGCAAAGATGAGGAAAGGAACAGCGATTTTGAGAATGTTAGCGATATTGTTTCTGCTAATAGGATTTGCTTCAGTTGATATTTGTAGCGCGAAAGAGAAAAAAGCAGTTTCAAAAAAAGCAGATAAAAAGATGGTTGTTAAAGAAGGCAATAAAGTCAAGGTTCAGTACACAGGGAAATTGGAGGATGGGACTATATTTGATAAGTCAAAAGAGGCAGAGCCGTTAGAATTTACTATGGGTGGCGGAGAGATAATCTCCGGTTTTGAAAAAGCGGTAGAAGGAATGAAATTGAATGAAGAAAAGCAGGCGAAGATAAAGGCAAAAGATGCTTATGGTGAAAGAAACGAAGACTTGATAAGGAGATTTGCCCGAAGTTCTTTACCGCCGGACTTTAAGCCGGAGAAAGGTATGGTAATACAGCTGCAGGACGCCAGCGCAAGACAGATACTGGGGAGAATAATAGATGTAGCCGAGGAGGATATAGCCATTGACCTTAATCATCCTTTAGCAGGCAAAGACCTTATTTTTGATATAAATGTTGTGGGCATTGGGCAAGAATAAACGGCCTGCGCTAAACATCGCGGCCATTTTGGCAGCTCTTGCTATTGCTGCAGGAGTAAGAGCTGATAATGGAGGGGCGGCAAAAATGAAATTAACCAGTCAAGATTTCAGACATAACCAGCTTATTCCCGCCAAATTTACCTGCCAGGGAGAGGATATTAATCCGGGCTTGATTATTGATGATATACCGAAGGAGGCCAAAAGCCTGGTTTTAATTGTTGATGACCCGGATGCCCCCGGGGGTATGTGGGTGCATTGGGTTGTGTATGATATTCCTGTTCTTCCCCGGATTGAGGAAAACAGCATTCCCGGCAAACAGGGGCTCAATGATTTTGGCAGAAAAAACTATGGCGGGCCTTGTCCGCCCTCCGGCACCCACCGTTATTTTTTTAAAATATACGCGCTTGACAAAAAGCTTAATTTAGCCGAAGGCATAAATAAGCAGGAATTGGAAAAGGCTATGGAAGAGCATATACTGGATAAAGCCGGACTGATAGGTTTATATAAAAAGGAATAGCGATATGGAAACCTTCGATTCCATAAATAGAAGGGTGAGCGTAAGGGAATATCAACCCAGGCCGGTGGAAAAGGCGTTGTTGGAAAAACTCGTTGATGCCGGAAGGCGCGCCCCTACCGCAAGGGCTGTTGAGCCGTGGGAGTTTGTGGTTATTTGCGATAGACAAACTTTGCAAAAACTCGGAGAAATAGCCGCTTCCGGCAGCTTTATTAAAGATGCGGCCTGTTGTATAGCGGTATTTTGTAAAGATACCAAATATTACCTTGAAGACGGCTGCGCCGCCGCTGAAAACATTCTGCTTGCCGCGCAAGACTTGGGCTTAGGCGCCTGCTGGGTAGCCGGCGATAAAAAACCCTATGTAGATGAAGTTGCAAAACTTCTAACAGCGGCGCAAGACTTAAAATTGGTAAGCCTGCTCCCATTGGGATGGCCGAAGAAAAAGGCTGAGCAGGCAAAAACGCGCACTTTAGCGGATGTAATACACTGGGAAAAGTT
The DNA here is from genome assembly GCA_964589565.1 of uncultured Planctomycetia bacterium. Classification (GTDB taxonomy): domain Bacteria; phylum Omnitrophota; class Gorgyraeia; order JAFGHF01; family JAFGHF01; genus CAZPSS01. Next base: position 1,351 of record CAZPSS010000081.1, on the reverse strand, counting down.
CTGATTTGTAGTGATTAGGAGAGGAGGCCAGAGTGTCGGAAACAATTACAGCAATTAATGAAAAGGTGAAGAAGGAAAGCGCCTTTGTTGAAGCGCTGCGGATGGAAATTAGCAAGGTAATTGTCGGCCAGAAATATTTGATTGACCGCCTGTTAGTGGGACTTCTTGCCAACGGCCATATTTTGATTGAGGGTGTTCCCGGCCTGGCCAAGACTTTGTCGGTCAGGGTGCTTTCTCAGGCAATTAAGACAAAATTTCAAAGATTGCAATTCACGCCCGACCTTTTGCCTGCCGATTTAATAGGGACTCTTGTCTATAATCCAAAGGAGGGAAACTTTACTACAAAAAAAGGCCCAATCTTTGCAAATGTTATTTTGGCCGATGAGATTAACCGTGCGCCGGCAAAGGTGCAGAGCGCGCTTTTGGAGGCAATGCAGGAACGCCAGGTTACAATCGGAGAAAATACTTTTAAGCTCGATAAGCTGTTTTTAGTTTTAGCTACGCAGAACCCCATTGAGCAGGAAGGCACTTATCCTCTGCCCGAAGCCCAGATTGACCGCTTTATGCTGAAATTAAATATTACCTATCCTAATAAGGAAGAGGAATTAAGTATTCTTAACCGTATGAGTTTTACCGATAAGAAAATTGAAGTAAGTCCGGTTGTTACTCCCGAAGATATTTTGCGCGCGCGAGGGGTAGTCGATGAGGTCTATATGGATGAGAAGATTAAAAAATATATTATTGACATTGTCTTCGCTACCAGAAACCCGCAGGATTATAAGCTCGATGAATTTAGCGGCCTTATACAATACGGCGCTTCTCCCCGGGCCAGTATTTATCTGACCGTTGCCGCAAAGGCATGCGCTTTTATTCAGGGCAGAGGCTATGTTACGCCCCAGGATGTTAAGAATATAGGAATGGATATCTTGCGGCATCGGGTCATTGTCAGTTACGAGGCCGAGGCTGAAGAGAAAACTTCCGAGGACATTATAAAGAAGATATTCGAGGAGATAGAGGTTCCGTGATACCAAAAGAGATATTGCGCAAAATCCGTAAGATTCAGATTACTACCTCGCGTATGGTGACAGATGTTTTTGCCGGGCAATACCAGAGCGTATTTAAGGGCAGAGGTATGGAGTTTTATGAGGTGCGCCAGTATTTACCGGGAGATGAGATTCGCAGTATTGACTGGAACGTTACAGCCCGCATGGGCGAGCCCTATATAAAGAAATTTGTCGAAGAAAGAGAACTAACCGTTATGCTTGTTCTGGATGTTTCTATGTCCTGCCATTTCGGTTCGGTTAAGCAGCTCAAGAGCCAGCTGGCGGCAGAATTGTGTTCGCTGCTGGCA
>CAZPSS010000080.1:0-5570 GCA_964589565.1 uncultured Planctomycetia bacterium | reverse complement strand
CAGAGACAACAATTAAAATAAGAAAACCGACCTTTTTCATCCCGCCCCCTATTGTTATTGCTTCTTGTATAAACCTATTAATTCGGCTTTATCCAGTATGTGGCCCTGCATAGCCTTTTCCAATTCTTCTTTGCTTACGCCTTCTCCTAAATTGAGCTTTTTGCCGAGCGCGTATATTTTAAAGAAATAACGGTGCGTGCCGGACGGCGGGCAGGGGCCCCCATAGTCTTTCCTGCCGAAATCGTTAATTCCCTGTGTGCCCGGAATGCTGCCTTCCTCAATCTGCGAAATAACAGGGATATCGTAAACAACCCAATGCACCCACGCGCCCATAGGGGCATCCGGGTCATCGACGATTAACGCCAGGCTTTCGGCCTCTTTCGGTATGCCGCCGATAATTAAGGCCGGATTAATATCGTCTCCCTGGCAGGTGAACTTCGCGGGGATAGGCTGGTTATGCTTAAATTCCTTACTCGTCAATTCCATCTCTGCCTCCTTTCCTCTACCGGTTTGAGCTACAGCAATAATATTAAAAGATAACATAATACCTATAATAAGCAAGAATCCTATTTTCTTCATAACTTTATTCCCCATCTCTACAATATTCCTACCCCGCATCATATAAACTCTACATATCTGGCCTTTTTGAGTCTTACGGCTTTTTTATATATGACATTTGCTATTGCTATGTCCTGTATCGCCAGGCCCGTTGAGTCAAAAATTGTAATCTCTTCCCTTTTGGTCCGGCCTCCTTTCGCTGCGGTAACTATCTCTCCTATATTAGCATATATATCATTTTTAGACAACTGCCCCTTACTTAAAGGCACGTTTATCTCACCGCTGCGTGCTGCCTGTTCCCAGGCATCTACCACAATCTTCGCCTTCTTTAATATCCCCGGGTCAAGTTCCTGTTTGCCTGTTGCATCTGCCCCGATAGCATTTATATGCACGCCTTTCTTAAGCCATTCCAGCCTGAGTAGGGGTTTTCGCGAGGGCGTAGTCGTTACTACAATATCGCAATCCTTAACGCAGCCTTCGACTGTATCCCAAGCCACCATTTTTAAACCTCTCAACTCTCTCATCTCTCTTATAAAGCCCGTTACCTCTGCACGCTTAAGCCCCCAGGCATTGACCTGTTCGATGTGGAAGAATTCATTCAAAGCCGAAAGTTGAGTCCTTGCCTGCACCCCGCAGCCAATCATTGCAATTCTCCTTGAATCCCCTCGGGCAAGATATTTAGCCGCAACGCCTCCTGCGGCCCCGGTCCTTAAAGCGGTAACGTATGTCGCATCCATCACGCAGAGCGGAAATCCGTTACGCGGGTCGCTCAAAATTATTATCGCCATAACCGTAGGCAGATTTTTCTTTTTATTGCCGGGATGCACATTTACCCATTTTATGCCGCAGCTTTTTAAACCCTCAACATACGCAGGCATGGCGCGAAAGTCACCGTTATACTTATCCAGGTGCAAATAGAGCTTGGAGGGCATCTGAACTTCCCCATCGCCAAAATATTTAAAGACCTCTTCTATCGCCTTTATAGCCTCTTTCATTCCGACCAATCTTTTTATCGTCTTGCCGTCTAAAATCATGGTCCGATATCTTTTCATTTCATAATCCCCAATCTAAAAGAAAGCCGAGTTCTTTTAAAATTAAAAACAAAGTCTTAATTTCCCGTCCATCCCATATTTTTTTGCTATATTTTGTGCCCTCTTTGCCAGGGATGCAGAATACAACTGCGAAGCCTTCTTATCGAAGAGGACCGTTTTGTATTTTGCGACAAGATGAGGATAGTATCTTTTCAAAAGAGAAGAGACTGACTCCCATACTCCAAAGCGGGGGTTCAATCTGTCTAAATAAATATGTTCTAATTCTATAGGGCGCAAAGAGCTGAATAATTTATCTATATCGGTTTCTTTATCTGACAAGTAAGGCAAAAGAGGGCCTAAGAAGGCACAGGACCTGATACCCGCATCAGCTGCCTTTTTTAAAATAGATATCCGTTTTGCAGGAGAGCTGGTCAGAGGTTCAATTAGCCCTTTTAGCTTTTCATCAAGGGTAGTCAAGGTAAAACCCAGCTCTACCTTATCCCGGTTCAATTCCAATAAATCGAAATCTCTCTCGATAAGTGCACTTTTGGTCAGGATGGTCACCGAAAATCCGTTGTTCAGTAAAATTTCCAGGCACCTTCGGGTAAGTTTATATTTTGCCTCAAGCGGCTGCCAGCCATCGCAGACAGAGCTTACGAAGACTTCTCCCCTTTTTTTCTTCTTGAGCTCCCCGGCTAAAACCTGCGCTGCATTTATCTTGACATCTACAAATTCTCCCCACGGCTCCTCGTGATTGGTATATTTCCTCATAAACCTTGCATAGCAATATCTACAGCCATGTTCACAGCCCCTGTAGCAGTTTAAACAATAGTCGGCCAGGCCCGAATTACTTAATATGGACTTGCACTGAATATGACAGATTTTCACCTTTTATTTTCTTATACTCACCCTGTACTTCTTAAGCATAGCATCGGGGACATACGATGATTTGGCAATTTTCAATGCCTCTTTGTCTAAATCTTCCTCAAAATTGAAATAGTTATACTTCTTGGGAAGAAGGTTGGCCAGATTGTTATACATAATTATGCACGTCTCTAAAAAGATACAGGTTGGCAAAACTATAATCAGACAGAGCAGTGTCGATCTTCTTCAATCTCTCATAAAGCACATCTTTATGCTCCAGGCGCACCTTTTCAATGCGCATATTTGTACTCCCATCTAATATCTTTTCTTCCATCGTCTATGCGTCCACACCCACTGTTCCGGAAAAGAGCTAATCGACTTCTCCAGAAGACAATTAAGTTCTTTTGTGAGCTCTTCCACCCAGTTACCTGCGCTATCTTTAACGGATACCTCAGGCAGTACATGAATTTCGTACTCTCCGCAACTTAGCCGAATGCAATATGCGGGAACAAGGGCGCAACCCGTCCTCTTTGCCAGGCGCGCAGGAAGAGAGATCGTCGAAGCCGGTATGTCGAAAAAATCAATCGATAATCCTTCATTACCCGCCCACTGGTCAATCGTAATAGCCACCAAATGGTTTGCCTTAAGCTCGGATAAGAGCTTTCTCGGACCCGATGTCTTGTCGCTATATTCTAAATTCACGGTCTTTCTCAAAATTTTGACCCAGCGGTAGAAATAGGGATTCCTGATTGGTCTGCCTAAAACAGTAGTGGGATATTTTTTTAGATACGTAAGGAATCCAAGATATTCCCAGGGCCCCAAATGAGACATAACGAGAATTGCTCCCTTACCTTTAGCAAAAGCGCGGTCGAGCTCTTCGGTTCCTTTAAAGCGGACATGCCCCGCTGAAATTTTTGCGAACTCAGGTAATCTGAAGAATTCCATTAAGGAAGTTGCCAGATGACGAAAAGATTCTAAAGCGATTTTTCTTCTTTCTGCCTCTGATTTAGAATTACTAAAAGCAATGGTAAGATTTTCTAAAGCAATCTTTCTCCTGCTTGATATGAGCAAAAACAAAACCTCCCCAATCCTCCTGGCAATCCAGGTGGAAATGTTAATAGGGAAAAAATTAATAAATGCCATTATCATGCGCACAAAGGCGTATTCAATGAAGTCCCGGGCCGGACTCCTCTTGCCTCTTTTGTCTGCTCCTTGCTTCACATGCACCTACCCTATCTCTCGTCTTTTAAGGTCAAGAAAATTGCCTTCGGCAATAACTTTGGTGCAATTTTCAGTGGTATCTGATGTTTTGAAATTCCATACCATAACATTAAACGCAGTCTCTATTTTACCATAACCCTTGCGCGAAGTGCAAAAAAAACAGCCTCAAGAGTTATCTTGAGGCTGTAATCTTTTGGGGGCGGATTTTGGGTTATTTTTGCAAACTTCTATGCGCAGGCTTCTCTAACGCCCTATGCCCACGCTTACAACGTAACATGCCGAGTCTTAAAGCAGACGACACAACCGCAGCTATAACTATCAGCAATACTATTTGCCAAAACATCTTCCAATTCATTTCCGCACCTCCTAAGTTCTTTGATGTTACTCCTTAAGGCCCTTCAGATATTTATAGTAATCACTGTCGGTGGTTAAGATTATGGTAGATTTCTCATCAATCGTCTTGCGGTATGTCTCTAATGTCTTCATGAATGAATAAAATGCGGGGTCCTTATTATAGGCATCGGCATAAATCCTGGTTGTCTCGGCATCCGTCTTTCCTCTGATGCCCTGGGCCGTGCGGTAGGCCTGGGAAGTAATCTGCTTTAATTCTTTGCCCATCTGGCCTGCAATCTCCGCCCGCTTTCCCTGACCTTCAGAGCGATATTGCTCGGCGGCCCGCTTTCTCTCCGCAATCATCCGCTCATAGACCTTCCTTCGTACCGCTTCCACATAACTGATGCGCTTGATACGCACATCGATCAATTCGATGCCATATTGCGGAGCAAGGACCTTGGCCTTATCCAGAATCAGCCCGGCCAGGGTTTCCCGGCCAACGGTAATCTCCTCTAACGCCTCTTCAGTAAATACGACCACTTCTTCTTTCTCTGTAGACTCGAGGATGCGATTGGTATTCCTGATTGCTTCAACAAGGAGGTGGCTGGTAATGGCGTCGCGCGTGGCTGAATTGATAATGTCATCAAGCCTGGCATGCGCGCCGGTTTCCGTTCCCACTGATTGCAAGAACTTCAAGGCATCAGTAATTCGCCAGCGGGCAGTAGTATCCAGCCAGATATACCTTTTATCTTTGGTGGGAATCTGATTGGGGTCTCCATCCCAGTCCAGAAGCCTTTTCTCAAAATACTGGACCCGCTGGATAAGCGGCATTTTGAAATGTAACCCGGCAGCAGTAATCGGCTCGCCTACAGGCCTGCCAAACTGGGTAATTACCACCTGCCTGGTCTCATCAAGTATATATACTGCCCCGGTTAAAAATAGAGCTATGACCAGAATTACTAAAATCCCTATTATCCTTAAAATCGGTTTCATTGCTGGCTCCCCCCTTTCTGGCCAATATTTAATAACGGCAGAATCGAGGTCTGCTGGGGATCAATGATATATTTCTCTTTAGCCTTTGGCAGAACTTCCATCATCGTATCCAGATAAAGCCTCTTCTGGGTAATCTGGGGCGCCTTTTTATATTCTGCCCAGGTATCTAAGAATCTCTCGGCCTCGCCCTTGGCCCTGTTTACCTTATCTAACTGGTATCCTTCAGCTTCGCGAATGACCTTTTCCGCCTCACCTCTTGCCCGGGGAATAGCCTTATTATAGGCCTCCCAGGCCTGGTTAATCATCCGCTCCTTCTCCTGTTTTGCTTCGTTTACCTCGTTGAAGGCCGGTTTTACCTCATCGGGAGGATTGACATCCTGAAGTTTGACCGTAACCACCTGGACCCCGGTCTGGTAATTATCGAGAATCTTCTGCATCTCAATTTGAGCAAGGTCGTTTATCTCATCACGCTTTGTGGTGAGCACCTCATCGACTCGATAATCCCCCACAAGCCGGCGCATCGCTACCTCCGAGATATCCCGGACATTATCCACAGGGTCTCTGGTTTTA
>CAZPSS010000079.1:0-5783 GCA_964589565.1 uncultured Planctomycetia bacterium | reverse complement strand
ATGCGCCTTAAAATCTTCTTCTAAATATTTAGATTCTTCTAAAATCTTTCCGGCTAAAGGCGCATCGACTTCTACCTCACCCAGGGGCATCTGCCAATTGCCCTGCGTCATAATGCTAAAAGGCGCCCCATAGCCTGTATGATTGGGGCCTAAAATAATTACGGTCCTGGTTAATTTAACCCGGGAAAAACAGGCGCCGGCCACCTTTCCCGAAAAGATATATCCGGCATGGGGCGAAACCAACCCCAACGCATCTTCTTTTTTTTCTCCCGGCTCAAGAAGCTGCTCAAGCTGCCTTCTTAATGCAGAGGGAGCTGCCGGATAAAACTCTCCTGCCACCTGTGGCTTTCGGATCATCTTTTAAAACAGCTATAAAAGTTAGAAAGTTTCAAAAGTTTAAAAGTTTCAAACTGTTACAACTTGTAACTTTTCAACTTTTTTAACTCAACATCTGCTTGCAAATAACTTCTCAAGATAGCGCCGGCCACGGATAATCTCTCCTGCCGTTGCCGGATAATGCGGCTCTAAGACTTTCAAGATTTCCTCTTTCATATAAGTCTTGAGTATTGTAAAATCGAATTTGCCTTTTAAGGGAGCGCGATGGTCATCTACCCCTTCTACATCATGTAGATGAATGCCCGCCATTCGCCGGCCAAATTTGTCCAACATTGTCTTGTGTTTAAAAAAATCCAGATTTTCGTATACCTGAGCATGGCCTACATCGTGCCAATAATAGAGCGGCGGGCCGGAAAAGGTCGCCAAAATAACTTCCAACTCTTGTGGTGCGGGGATTTCGCTGAAGTAATACCTGTTTTCAATGCCTAATTTCACTTTCTGTTTTTGGGCATAGCGGCATAATTGTTCAAGGCTTTTAAGCGCCTGGGCAAAAAATCGTTTTGATTTCTTTTCTCTCTCTTTAAACATCCGCCCCTTTAGCCTTGTGTATCTGCGCTTATCCTGCTCTGCGTAAGCGCAAGCCAAGTCTTTAATCCTTTCCTCCATTTGCACTTTTCCCAGGTGCAGAACCACAACTTCCGCGCCTATTGCGCAAGCAGTATCTATGGTTTTGCAGGTGCAACTAAGCGCCTTTTCCCGCTCCTTTTCATCCAAAGCAGAAAGAGAAAATATATCGGGTGAGGCTTTCTCCCGGGAGATGCCCTCGGGTATGGGGCAAAAGTTATGGATAGAAACCACCTGTATAGAACCTTGCTCTTTCAGCGAAAGCATCTCTTGAACGAGCGCAGAGGTAAGGTTGAAGTTAAGCTCTACGCGGTCAAAGCCAAGGCCTTTAATTTCTTCTATTATATCTTTTGCCCGGGAATATTGTAAAGCATTCCAGGAAGTCGAAAGCGCAAACATCGCTCTCCTATTATCTTGGCTGGTCTGTGCTGTGAGGGCCTACAACAACCACTGCGTAATTGCTTAAATCAAAATATTTCTCGGCGCATCTTTTGATGTCGCCAGCCTCAATCTGGTTAATCTGCCGGCCATATTCAAGGTAGTGGCTATGGCCTAATCCATACAATTCATCCAGAGAGCTTTCCAGGGCACAAGCAGAATTAGTCTGGCGGCTAATCAATCTTTCGCCAAGTAAAGCCCTTTTGGCCTGCGCCAGTTCCTCTTCGCTTAGAGATTCTTGTTTAAGCAGGCGAAGCTGGCGCAATATTTCCTTTCTTACAGTTTCTACATTCTCCGGCGCTGTGGCAACGTAAATAACAATGCAGCCGGGGTCCAAGCCCAAAACTGAATATGCCCCCAAAGCATAAGCAAGCCCTGCCTTTTCTCTTATTTGAGTAAACAGTTTACCCGAAGGCCGGGAAAGAATCTGGCTAATTAATTCCAGGGCATATCTATCTTGATTGAAAACCGTGGTTCCGTAAAAACCCATCAATACAAGGCTCTGTTTTTTAGGCAAAAACTCGGAAGCTCTGCGCACAGTCTTTACCTTCACTTCCTCTGCCACAGAAATAGCGGCAGGCTGGCCGGATTCAAGTTCGCCGAAGAGTTTTTTTACCTTCGCCGCAACTTCCTGCGCATTAACATCGCCAAAAACAGTTAGAACCATATTTTCACCTACGCAAAAACTTCGATGGAAACTCGTTAACTGGCGGCGCCTTAACTTGTTTAATGAGCTTTCACTTCCGATAGTAGAAAATCTATACGGGTGTTTTTGAAATAAAGTCAACTTCAGTAATTTCTTTCCGGATTCAAATATGTCGTCCTCCCGGGCCTTAATCTGGGCTAACTTTTTTTCTTTTTGCTTCTTGAATTCCCTTTGCGGAAATGTAGAATTGACAATTAAATCAACAAAAATCCTCAGCATAGGGTCAAAATCTTTGCTTAATAAATCCAAAGAAAGGCCAAAGCTGTTATTGCCGCTGAAAGAAGAAAGATGCGCGCCCTTTGATTCAACTAAATATGCTATTTCGGCGGCATTTTTGCTCCTGGTCCCTTTATCCAGCATTTCTGCCGTTAAATTGCAGAGGCCGTTTGTATCCCGGCCTTCTGCGCGCAAGCCCCCTTTAAATACTGCCTTTATAGAGACTAAAGGTAAATTTCTATCTTCTCTAACTAAGAGCCTAAGCCCGTTATCAAAAACATAGCTTTTTATCGGGGCGATTTCAGAGGCTATCTGAAAACTGTCATTGCGAGGAGAGAGCGAAGTGAGCGGTGAAGCAATCTCATCGGAGATTGCTTCGCTCCCCCGCATCAAGTGCGGGGTCGCTCGCAATGACAAATGAGGATATTCCGACAGCCTTTCAGGGGTTTCTCTGGTAAGGCGCTTAATTCCCGCCGGCTTATCCCGGGGAATTAAGGCGACTATGCTGAGATTATTGCGCTGGAGATACTTATCGGCTACCATAAGGATATCTTGAGAGCTTACCTTTCTTATCTTTTGAATATATCTTTCTGTAAACCTGTAATCTGCGGCTTGCGCCTCATTTAAAGCTAAGTCCTGCGCTTGCGCCTCTATAGTCTGATTATGAAATAAAATAACGCTGATAATTTTATTTTTTGCGCTCTCCAATTCATTTTCAGCAACTTCCTCTTTCTTAACCAGTTCTATCTGGTTAAGAATTAAAGACAGGGCCTGTTTTCTGCGCGCCTCTTCCAAAAGAGAGGAAATAATAAATAATCCGGGCTCATAGGGCGTATAATTTATTGCCTCCAGAGTATAGGCCAACTTTCTTTTATTGCAAATTAACTCCTGCAGCCTTGAGCTTTCGCCTTCGCCCAAGACCGCCGCCAAAACATCTAACGCAAAGCAATCCTCATCCGTTATAGCTACGCTATGAAAACCGAGCAGCAAGTATGTAAGCCCTGAGGTGAACTCTTCCTGATGCCTGCGCAGCTCTTTTTGTTCCGGTTCAGATTCACCGGCAAGGCCTGAAATGGATTTTCGCTGAAAGTCTTTAAAGAGTTCTTTTATAAAAGTCACAGTTGCCTCTGTTTCCACATCGCCCACAATGGATAAAATCATATTATCGGGCGTATATTTTGTTTGATAAAACTCTAACAAATCTTCTCTGCTTAAGCTCTTCAATAATTGTTCTTCCCCTAAAATCGGATATTTATAGGTATGAGTCAGATAAGCGCTCTGCCAAAGAAGCCGGGAGGCATATCTCTGCGGACTATCATAGCTTAAGGCGAGCTCTTTCAAAATTACCTGTCTTTCTCTTTCCAGTTCCTGCCCATCGAAGCTTGCATTCATTACCATATCGGCAGCTATCTCTAATGCGGGAGAGACAAACTCCCTGGGCGCTGTGATACTAAAAGCCGTGTAGTCATAACTTGTAGAAGCATTAATGTTGCCGCCGTAAGATTCGATTTCCCTGAATACATCGCCTGCCCGGCGAGAGGAGGTTCCCTTAAACACCATATGTTCAACGAAATGGGAGATGCCGCAGCCGCCGAATTTTCCCTCCCCTGCGCTTCCGGTGCGAACGCATAAGAAGACATTAACTAAGGGCAATCTGTGGTTTTCCTTTAACAGCAAGACCATCCCGTTATCCAGGGTAAGACGCTTGATCTCGCCCTGACTAAACCCCGTCTCTGCAGGCAGAGGCGGAGCAAGAAGCAGCCCTCTCTGCGGCTCTTGCGCAAAGACGGGACTGCTGTAACAACAAGCAGCAAGGAATACCGCCCCCGCAAAAACAATAAACCACAGAGAATAGCGCATTAGACTGGATTCTCCGTGGTTAATTGTGTAGTTATTTCTTTCTTTCTCTTCTCTTGCGCTCGCTGGGCTTTTCATAATGTTTACGAGCCTTGACTTGCTTGAGAATTCCTTCCCTTTCTATCTTGCGTTTAAATCTTCGGAGCGCCCTCTCGATTGGTTCGTTGCTCCTTACTTCCACCCTGGGCATAGTTTTTTCCTTCCTTCTTTAATGAGCGCTTGCCCCCGAAGCTTCGGGGGCAATCTAACGGATTATTCCTTAGCTATGGCTAAAAATATTATCCCGACAAGAGCAACTATCATACCGAGAAAACCCTTAATTACCGTGAAGACATCCCATCTCCAAAGCCCGATGAGCCATACGCCCACCGCCAAAAGGATAAGCCCCAAAATAACTTTTAACACGGTCTTTGTAACTTGCGAAGCGCCTTTTTTCTTTTCCTCTGTCATCATTCTCCACCCCCCTTTCTTCAACGGTATTATATACCAGCCCTTGGGCAAATGTCAACTACATTTGTGGAATAGTAATGTCAAGATAATTGGGTATTTGGAACGGGGCCCGCTCGGGCCTGCGCACGCCCCGCTTTGAGCCGGCCCCGAGTCAGGCATAAAGTCGGCAAAAAATTGCAGCGGGAGGGGATTACTTAATTTTCTAACTCAAAAGAAATAATTACGTTAAAGGACAACTGGGGCTGACTAAGGTCTTTGGGAAACGGCGAAAAAGGCGAAGCATCCCGCAGGCTCTTTACAGCTATTTCTCTAAGCGGCCTGTTCGGGCTTGACCTTTCTTCCACCACATTGATTTCTTTTAATCTGCCGTCGGAAGAAAGGATGAAATATAAACAGACCTCGCCGCAAGCTATAAAGCGCGGATAATTCTCTACCACGAAGCTGCGTATCTTCTGGCGAATAGACTGGTAATAACTTAGGTATAAGGCCTCTTTTTCTTTGGGCAATTCCGGGGGAATTTCAATCTTTGCATACTCGTTGACGGGCTTAAGCGGAGCGGGTAGCGGCTTATCTTCCTTGCGCTTTAGCAGCACATCCTGCCCTTTAAGCGCCTGGGCTGTCTTAACTTGCGATTCCATAACCGCATCTTTTTCATTCGTCTGCTTAACTAATCTGCGGGGCTCATTTTCTGCTAAAGGTTTTTTTGAGGAAATCTCCCTAGGCGCAAGATAGGTAATCTTGAGCGAAGGCGCTTTCTTCTGAACAGACGAATTCTTAAAGTGCACCAAAGGCAAAAAGGTTGCCGCATGAAAGAGCACAGAAATTAAAAGTGCAATACGTAAAGTTTTATCTAAAAACATTTTTTAGTTTTTTGGAAATCTCCCCCAATGCCCTAATAGGGCAAAAGTTGTAACAAAAGGGGCGATAAACAAAGATGCTCACTGCGAGAGAATAAAAAAGAATAACAATAAATATCCGGCTTAAGGACAGGCCTGTAAACTTATGCCCAACCCACTGAGGCGCCATAGTTAACAGCAGTGTAATTACTATCAAAACCAAAATAATGTACTTAGAGCCGCGCGCAAATTTAGGCGGCAAGAAAATCGCCTCCGGCAATAACCTTTTGGGCGATTTTCGCCGTCCCCCCCTTGATTTC
>CAZPSS010000078.1:2179-5831 GCA_964589565.1 uncultured Planctomycetia bacterium | reverse complement strand
TTTAGCCAAGGAAGAGGCCAAGCGTTTTAACCACGACTACATCGGCACAGAGCACCTGCTGTTAGGATTAATCCGCGAAGGCGAAGGCGTAGCGGCTCAAGTGCTTTTAACTTTAGGATTAGACCTGAATAAAGTCAGAAACGAAGTATTGGAGCTATTGGGCCAGGGCATACCCAGCCATGCAGGGGGGGCCGCTGCGGGCGCAAAGGTTAAAAGCAAAACGCCTGCCCTGGATGCCTTTGGGCGGGATTTAACTGCCCTGGCCAGAGAAGGCAAGCTTGACCCGGTGGTTGGCCGAAAAAATGAGATTGAGCGGGTAATTCAGATTCTAAGCCGCCGCACTAAAAACAACCCTGTGCTTTTAGGCGAAGCCGGCGTGGGTAAAACCGCTATTGTCGAAGGCCTGGCCCAGCAAATCGTTGCCAATGATGTCCCGGAGCTTCTCAAAGATAAGCGCCTTGTAATTATCGACCTGGCTTTGATGGTTGCCGGGACCAAATACCGCGGACAGTTTGAGGAGCGCATCAAGGCGGTAATGGAGGAGATAAAGAGGTCGGAAAATGTTGTGATGTTTATCGACGAATTACATACCCTGGTGGGCGCCGGCGGCGCCGAAGGCGCCATTGATGCCTCCAATATTCTCAAGCCCGCCCTTTCCCGGGGGGAGACCCAGTGCATCGGCGCCACTACCCTCGATGAATACCGCAAGTACATCGAAAAAGATGCCGCCCTTGAGCGCAGATTCCAGACCGTTATGGTGGAGCCTCCGACGGTAAAAGAAACAATCGAAATCTTAAAGGGCCTGCGGGACAAATACGAAGCCCACCATAAAGTTAAATTTACCGACGATGCCCTGGATGAGGCCGCCAAACTTTCCAACAGGTATATTACCGGCCGTTATCTTCCCGATAAGGCCGTGGATTTGATTGATGAAGCCGGCGCAAGAGCCAGGCTTTCCGCCTTTACCGCCCCTCCTGATTTGAAGGAAATGGAGCGCGCGATAGAGCAGATAAGGAAGGAAAAGGAAGCGGCGATAAAAAGCCAGGATTTCGAGAAAGCCGCCAAATTCAGGGACCAGGAGAGGACAACAAAGGTCCAGCTGCAAAAGATGAGAGATAACTGGAAAAAGAAAAAGATTGAAGCCGCGCCCACTGTAACCGAAGAGGATATTGCCCAGGTGGTTTCTAAATGGACAGGCGTTCCTCTTGCCAGGTTGGAGCAGAAAGAGTCGGAGAAACTTTTGAAGATGGAAGAAGAAATGCATAGGAGAGTAGTGGGCCAGGATGAGGCCATTGGTATTATTGCCCGCGCGGTAAGGCGTTCCCGCGCCGGCATCAAGGACCCGCGCCGGCCGATAGGTTCTTTTGTATTTTTAGGCCCCAGCGGAGTGGGAAAGACTCTTCTTGCCCGCGTGTTGGCGGAATTTATGTTTGGCGATGAAGATGCCCTGATTCAGCTGGATATGTCCGAATATATGGAGAAGTTTAATGTTTCCCGTTTAGTCGGCGCGCCCCCCGGATATGTGGGCTATGAGGAGGGCGGCCAGCTTACGGAAAAGGTAAGGCGCCGGCCCTACTCTGTGGTGCTGCTGGATGAAATCGAGAAGGCCCATCCCGACGTGTTCAATATTCTTCTGCAAGTCCTGGAGGACGGAAGGCTTACCGATAGCTTTGGCCGAAAAGTGGATTTTCGCAATACCGTTTTGATTATGACCTCAAACATCGGCGCAGAGATGCTCAGAAAGCAGGGTTCGCTGGGCTTTAAGTCGCAGAAGGAACAGGTAACCTTTCAGGAAATAAAGAAAAAATTACTGGATGAAGTCAACAGGACTTTTAAGCCCGAGTTTTTAAATCGTATTGACGATATAACTGTTTTTCGCCCTTTAACAAAGCAGGACCTGGTCAAAATAGTAGAGATTGAAGTCGCAGAAGTGCAGGAAAGATTAGCCGAACAGGATATCGCATTAGAGCTGACCGGCGAGGCAAAAGACTTCCTGATTGAAAAAGGCTTCAATCCGGTATTCGGCGCCCGTCCTTTGAAGCGGACGATCCAGAGGTATCTGGAAGACCCTCTTTCCGAGGACATAATCAGCAAGAAATTTAATAAAAACAAAAAGGTGAAGGTTTCCCATAAAAAGGACAGGCTGGTTTTCGCTTGAGACGTCATTGCGAGGGAGCCCCGAAGGGGCGAACGAAGCAATCTCCTCTTTTGAGATTGCCACGCCCTGCTTCGCAGGGCTCGCAATGACAGCAGAGGGATTACGATAGTGCGCAAACGGCGGAATTTGACTATTCTTTTATTAGTTATCGCTTTAGTTGTTTTTGCTTATGCGCGGAGAGAGGTTTTTTTTCGGCAGGCGGAGAAGCTGATTAAGCAAAAGTTAGAAAAGAGTTTTCCGCCTGCCAAGCTTTCTATCGGAAAGATAAGGGCAGGCTTGTTTTACGGGCTGGTTTTGGAAAACTTAAGAATAGACTTTCCTCAAAGTCATTTTGGTTTTGCTTTTAATATTGAAGTTGATGAAGCCTGCCTTGATTACAAAAAACACAAAGATGTTCAGGAGATAAGGCTTAAAGGCGGACGGATTTCTTTTGGCAGCGCCCCCGTCCTGCTTAAAAAGTTGCAGGGAAAGATGCTGTTAAGCCAGAATAGCTTAGTCTTCGAGGACATTAAGGCAATTTTTAAGGACAATCCGCAGAATGCCCTGAAGTTTTACGGAGAGCTTTCGCAGGATGAGATGACCCTTACCGCAAACCTCCAGCATTTAAAGCTCGGCAACTTCGATGTCTTAAGCAACTTTACTTTGGCTTTAAACCCCGTTAGAGAATCCTTGAAAGTCTGCGGCACTTTCAAGACATACGGCTCGGTGGTTAATAGCCGGCCTTTTCCCGAATTGAGCTCTTCTTTTGAAATCCAGGAAGCGAAATTACGCATCCTCACTTTTAGCTTAGGCAATAGTTACGACCTGCGCGGCATTGCCGGTTTATCGGCTCCCTTCAATGTGGATTTGTCTTTAAATTTTTACCGGGCGGCGCCGGATGAGCTGGTATCCCAGCTTATTTCCCCGCAGGCGGCGGATTTTTCCGGTAAAGTCTGCGGCCTGATTAAAATTACAGGGCCCCTGAACCGGCCCAAAGTAGAAGGGTATCTTGAGGCCAAAGAAGGCCGCCTCGGAGATTTAAACTTTGTCAGCGCCGATATCAATATAAAAGGGCGATATCCCAGGATACTTATAGTTGATTCGCGCATTTGCCGCGAGGAGGATTCATTTCTTATGGAGGGCGAAATAGATTTTAGTAATTTAGGGCAGGGTTTGGCATGCCCGGACTTTTTGGATATAAAGGTTGAAGCCGATACAGGTATGCTTTGGCAGGGTTGGGATATAACGCGTAACAGCGAGAGTCAAATGCATATGTCCAAAAGCGTCGCCGATGATGTAAAGATTACCTTCGATAGCTTTGTGGAGAACACAGGCAAGGAGTGGGAGAATAACTACACAAATGAATTAGGGCTGCAATATAAGGTTTTCGGAGATAAACTGCTCAGAATTCGTTTGAAAAAGGATGAAGGAATCCTGGGCGTGGAGCGCCGGATCAAGTTCTAACTTCTGCCGATAAATCGGCGGACTAACTTCTGCCGATAAATCGGCGGACTA
>CAZPSS010000078.1:0-2079 GCA_964589565.1 uncultured Planctomycetia bacterium | reverse complement strand
CTAACTTCTGCCGATAAATCGGCGGACTAACTTCTGCCGATAAATCGGCGGACTAACTTCTGCCGATAAATCGGCGGACTAACTTCTGCCGATAAATCGGCGGACTACATCAACCCGGTGTAGTTGCCTGATTTATCAGGCTTGTGTTGCCCAATTTATTGGGCAAATAGGATAATATGAAAAATTGTCTAAGTAGATTGGGAAAAAGGTTTCTGGATTTTACTTATTATGCCGGCGGGATTTCTTCTCTGGGAATAAGAGCGGCATTCGGGCTCTTTACGCCTCCCTTTAAACACAAGCAGGCTCTTAGCCAGATGAGCAAAATCGGCATAGATAGTTTTTTTATAGTATTCCTCTGCTCTTTATTTACGGGAATCGTTTTGGTTTTTCAAAGCGCCTATCAGATGCAAAAATTAGGCGCGGAGGTATTCATTGCCCATTTGGTGGCTCTTTCTATGTGCCGGGAGTTGGGGCCTGTTTTTACGGCGCTGATAATAGCAGGAAGGGCGGGCGCTTCCATTAGCGCAGAACTGGGGACAATGCAGGTTACCGAACAAATCGACGCCCTCGAGACTATGGCCGTTAATCCCGTCAAATATCTGGTAGTGCCGCGCCTGTTGGCGCTAATGACGATGCTTCCCCTTTTAACCATTTATGCCAATTTTATCGGCATATTCGGGGGGTATATGGTGGCCGTCTGGAAGCTGGGCATTACTTCCAGTATGTATATAAGTTCAACCTTTGAGGCCCTGGCCTTAAAGGACATATTTAGCGGCCTTTTTAAGTCGGTAGTCTTTGCCGCAATTATTTGCATTGTCTCCTGCTTTCAGGGCCTTCACGCTAGAGGCGGGGCCGAAGGCGTGGGCAAAGCCACAACTTTAGCGGTAGTGACTTCTTTTGTCTTGATTATCGCGGCCGACTGCTTGTTTACAGCGTTCTTTTATTTCGTGTAACACGGATATGCACGGATAAAATTTACGGATATGCACGGATGATAGAAATCATAAATCTATGCAAATCATTCAACGGGCACCGGGTTTTAAAAAGCCTTAATCTTACCATTAAAAAGGGCCAGACCCAGGTGATTATCGGCTGTTCGGGCTGCGGAAAAAGTGTTTTGCTAAAACATATCGTCGGCCTGTTAATGCCTGATTCGGGTCAGGTGCTCATCGATGACCAGGATGTAGGCAGGATGAATGAAAGAGGACTTAATCGTTTGCGGCTGAGAATCAGCCTGCTCTTTCAGGGGGCAGCCCTTTTCGATTCTCTCAGCGTGGGAGAGAATGTAGGATTTATTTTGCGCGAACACTCGAACTTAAGTGAGGCAACTATTGCCGAAAAAGTGAAGGAAAGCCTAAGCCTGGTAGGCCTTAAGGGGATTGAAACGCTGATGCCTTCGGAGTTAAGCGGCGGAATGAAAAAGAGGGTGGGCTTAGCCCGGGCGATTTGCGGCCGGCCGGATATTGTTTTGTATGACGAGCCGACCACGGGAGTTGACCCCATTATGGCCGATGCCATTAATACTTTAATTCGCCGGCTTCACGATAAATTAGAGGTTACTTCTATTGCCGTAACCCACGATATGATTAGCGCCTATAAGATTGCCGATAGAATTTCTATGCTCTACGATGGGCGGATTATAGAGAGCGCAAGCCCTGAGGAGATAAAAAAGAGCAGGCATCCTGTCGTGCAGCAGTTTATCAATGGAGCGGCTCACGGGCCGATTACCGATTAATTTGAAATTAAATGACTAATGCCTAAATCCGAATGACGAATGAATGTCCAATGCTCAAATGACAAAAAATAATTAGACATTAAATAATTTGTCATTCATTCGACATTCGTCATTGAAAAATTCGACATTAAAGTTGCTGAAGTTAAAATATCGATTTTACAAGGAGAGAAATTATGGTTGCTAAACCAAATCTGGAGTTGAAGGTAGGTATATTTGTTTTTATCGGTTTAATAATTTTAGCCGTAGCCATATTTTCTATCACTGACATCCATTTCTTTCGTTCCGGCTACCTCATTAAGGTACATTTTAGCTTTGCCAGCGGTGTCAATGCGGGAGCGGTGGTA
>CAZPSS010000077.1:0-5901 GCA_964589565.1 uncultured Planctomycetia bacterium | reverse complement strand
GCTTTGCCAGCGGTATCAATGTGGGAGCGGTGGTAAGAGTAGCAGGGGTAGAAGCAGGCGAAGTCAAAGACATAGAAATGAGTTATGATAAGAATAAAGGCCGGGTCAAAATAATTCTTTCGGTTTGGCTGGATGAAAAGGTGAAGATTCCCCGGGATTCCCATGCCTATGTCAGTGTGTTAGGCCTGATCGGCGAGACTTATTTAGAGATTGTTCCCGGCGAGGATTATGCCCATTTGTTAAAAGAGGGGGATGTTTTACCTGGGTCCGACCCTTTTTCTACGGATACCCTGATGGCGGTTGCGCATAAAGTTGCCGATGACTTCGATATCGTCTTAAGTTCGTTAAATGAAGTTTTGGATGAAGACTCAAAAACGGCTTTGAGAGAGACAATTCATAATTTTCGCGACTGTTCCCGGAACCTTAAGGTTATAACCGGGCGCCTGGAGCGCGGCGAGGGAAAATTAGGCGTCTGGCTCAAACCCAAGAAAAGCCGCAAGAAGAAATAGTACGTTTAGTTAACAGCTCGAAGCTGAAAGCTGAAAGGTTTTCCTTTGAGCTTTGAGCTGTAAACTTTGAGCTAAACTTATAACTACGAACTAAAAATGAGTAAACTAAAAACCCTATTCGCCTGCCAGCAGTGCGGATATCAGTCGGCAAAATGGTTGGGCAGGTGCCCTGATTGCAATAGCTGGAATACCTTAGTGGAGGAAACTCAAACTTCCCAAAACCAGCCTCTGCGCTATGAGTTTTCAACTTCTGAACCGCCGCAGTCTCTCCTGGACGTTGACACTTCCGAGGAAATAAGACAGCCCACCCGGATAAAGGAATTGGACAGGATACTGGGCGGAGGGGTTGTTGCCGGTTCTGTGATTTTGGTGGGAGGGGAGCCGGGCATCGGCAAATCAACCCTGCTGCTCCAGGCCTCCAATCAGCTTAGCAGCGCATCGGGCACAGTGCTTTATGTAAGCGGCGAAGAGTCAATGCGCCAGACTAAACTGCGGGCAACCAGGCTTGGCAGAATACCCGCGAACTTATATATAGTCAACGAGACTAATATAGATTTAATCGCCGGGTATATCAAAAAACATTCTCCGGCGGCAGTGGTAATCGATTCTATTCAGGTGATGTATAACTCCGCCTTGAGTTCCTCGCCCGGCAGTGTCAGTCAGGTAAGAGAGTGCGCAAGCTTTCTTACTTCTCTTGCCAAAACGAGCAACATTCCTATATTTTTAGTGGGGCATGTAACCAAGGAAGGCTTTCTCGCCGGCCCCCGGGTTCTTGAACATATGGTTGATACCGTGCTTTACTTTGAAGGCCAGAGGCACACCTCTTTTAGAATCTTAAGGGCGGTAAAAAACAGGTTTGGTTCAACGAATGAAATCGGCATTTTTCAGATGACCGGCGCAGGTTTGGTTGAAGTAAGCAATCCCTCTCAATTGCTCTTGTCTGAGCGGCCCAGGGAAGCCGCAGGCTCGGTGGTAGTGTCTTGCATTGAAGGCACCCGGCCGCTTTTGGTGGAGATTCAGGCGCTGGTGAGCCGCTCAAGCTTAGTAATGCCCCGGCGCTGGTGTTCGGGCCTGGATTATAACCGCATTGCCCTTTTAATCGCGGTATTGGAAAAACGCGTGGGACTGAACCTGGGACTTCAGGATATTTTTGTTAATGTAGCCGGAGGCGTAAAGATACAGGAGCCGGCGATAGATTTAGGTATAGCCGTAGCAATTGCCTCCAGCCTTAAAGAAGTGCCTGTTGAGCAGGAGGATGTTATTCTGGGAGAGGTAGGTTTGAGCGCAGAGGTGCGCGCCGTAACTTTTGCAGAGCAGAGGATATTGGAGGCCCAGCGGCTGGGCTTTAAACGCTGTATTATTGCCAAGAATAATCTTAAAGGATTGAAGCCCAAGGGCCCCATCGAGCTAATAGGCGTGGAGACAGTAAATCAGGCCCTGGAAGTTGTTTTGAAAAGATGAGTTTGAAACGTTTCGAGAAAAGAATAACGAAGCTGAAAAGGTGAGGTGACTTATGGAAAAGGAAGGGCTGGAGAAGAAAGTAGATAAAATCGCACTGGAGGTTGTGAAACATACAGAAGCGATTAAGAATTTAGTTACACGGGATGAATTTAACGAAAAGATGGATCAAGTATTAGAAAGTCAAGATAAGGTGATGGTCATCTTGCAAAGGTTGGATCAAGAGCGTGTGTTTACGATAGAACGGATCAGGCATCTGGAAGAGGATGTAAATAAGATTAAAGCCCGCCTGGCCTTAGCTTGAAGGAGATAAATGATTAAAAAAATCGGCTTACTCACCAGCGGCGGGGATTGTTCGGGGATGAATGCCTGCATCCGCAGTGTGGTCAGGTGCGCCATCTTTCACGGTTTAGAGGTCGCGGGTATCATTAAAGGCTACCAGGGGTTGATTGACGGCCAGCTCAATTTGCTCGATCGCCGCTCTGTCTCCAATATCTTAGGCTCTGGCGGAACCATTTTAAAGACCGCCCGCTCTGCGGAATTCAAGACTGCGGCCGGGCAGAAAAAGGCCAGGGACATAGTTAAGGCCAATGCCCTTGACGGCCTAATCGTGATTGGAGGCAACGGCTCTTTTCGCGGCGCCCACGCATTATGGCGCAGGCATAAGGTGCCGGTAATAGGCATACCGGCGACGATAGACAACGATATCAGCGGCACAGACTCCACTATCGGCGAAGACACCGCGGTAAATACCGCTTTATATGCGATAGATAAGATACGCGATACGGCTACTTCTTTAGAGAGGATATTCGTTGTGGAAGTAATGGGCAGGGACTCGGGGTATATTGCCCTTCAGGCGGGCCTGGCCGGCGGAGCCGAGGATATCATTATCCCGGAAAGAAGATATGATATAGGCAAAATGTGCGCCGATATCCGCGCCGGCCATAAGAAAGGCAAGATTAGCTGGATAATCGTCGTGGCTGAAGGGGCAGCCTCTGCAACTGATGTGGCCAAAAAGATTAGCCGCAGGACAGGCCTGGAAACCAGAGTTACTGTTTTAGGGCATATCCAGAGGGGCGGCTCTCCTTCGGCAGATGACCGCGTTTTAGCTACACAATTAGGGGCGAGGGCTGTGGAATTTTTAATCGCCGGACAGACAGATAAGATGACAGGCGTGGTCGATAACGACATTAAGGCAGTAGATTTAGCTTACGCTATTAAGAAGAGAAAAATAGATACGGGAATTTTGTATCGGCTCATCCGCATTTTAGCGATGTAGCTTGCTCGGCGTTTTTGTTCCGCCCTGTCATTGCGAGGAGCCCTTTAATTCGCTTTTGGCGACGAAGCAATCTCCATCTTTGAGATTGCTTCGGTTGCCTTCGGCAACCTCGCAATGACGACAACTAGATAGAAAGGAGTAAAACTTGCTTTACAAAGACGTAAAAGACTTGCGAGAGAGGAGTAAGGGTGCAGTTTATATTTCCCCTGACGGCGTAAAGGTGGAAGATGCGGCAAAGCTTAAAGCAAAACTTATCGATGAGTTGGTCTATAATCTCTGCCTTAACGAAGACCAGGCGGTGAAGGATAGCTGCTGCTGGATTATCCGGGAAGCGGCCGGCGAGTTGGCAATTCATCCTTCTTCTATCCAGGGGCTTTATGAGGCAAAAGGCAAAGGAAAATACGACAGGATTACCGTTCCCGCCGTAAATATAAGAGGGCTGACTTACGACGTGGCGCGCGCTCTGGTCAGGACAGCGCTCAAGCTTAAGTCCTTAAGCTTCATTTTTGAGATTGCCAAATCGGAGATAGGCTACACTCTCCAGAGGCCGGCGCAGTATGCCGCGCTTTGTTTAGGCGCGGCAATTAAGGAAGGCTTTGCCGGGCCCTTATTTATTATGGGAGACCATTTCCAGCTTAAGGCCAAAAATTATCAGCAGGATGCAAATAAAGAAATTGAAAGCTTGAAAGAGCTTATCAGCGAGGCGGTCTCTGCCGGATTTTACAATATCGATATTGACTCATCGACACTGGTGGATTTAAGCCGGGATACAATTGATGAACAGCAGCGCGAAAACTACGATGTCGCCGCAAAATTGACTGCCTTTATCAGAGACATTCAACCGGAAGGTATAATAGTTTCTGTGGGGGGAGAAATAGGCGAAGTAGGCGGGAAAAATACCACCCCTGAAGAATTCCACGCTTTTATGCGGGGTTTTAGAAAACATCTGGACAAGCGCGCAAAGGCCCTTGCGGGAATTAGTAAAATCAGTATTCAGACCGGAACTTCTCACGGAGGGGTAGTTTTGCCTGACGGAAGCATTGCAAAGGTGAGTTTGGATTTCGGCGTTCTTGAGGAAATCTCCCGTATTGCGCGAAGTGATTACGGCTTAAGCGGAACCGTGCAGCACGGAGCCTCTACGCTTCCGGATGAGGCCTTTCATCGTTTTCCGGAAACCGAAACCGCAGAAGTCCATCTGGCTACGGGGTTTCAAAATATTATCTACGAAAGCAAACATTTCCCCCGGGAATTAAGAGAGAAAATTTATACCTGGTTAAAGAAAAATTGCGCCGCGGATAGAAAAGAGGGAATGTCCGATGAGCAGTTTATCTACAAGACGCGCAAGAAGGGTTTCGGGCCGTATAAGTTAGAGCTTATGAGTTTACCTGAAGAAACGCGCGGGAATATAGGACGGGAGCTGGAGGAAAAGTTTAGTTTCCTTTTTCAAAAGCTCAATGCAGCGGATACCGAAGCCTTAGTCAATAGATACGTGAAACCAATCAGGATTAAAAAACCCTGCCCGGAAGCGTTAGCATAGAAAAGGGGCCAGGCCCCTTTTCTATAATTTCCTTATTTAGGCGTCCGGCGTATCAGCATTATGGCCACAGTGCCGAAAAGGATATTGGCAAACCAGGCAGACAAAATGGGCGGCAGGGTTCCCCGTTTTCCCAAAGCAAGGCTTAGAGCTTCCACGCTATAATAAAAGAACCCGATGACTATACAGAGGCCGATGCTGGCTACTTTTCCCGAGCCTTGCGCCGAGAGGGCAAAAGGAATTCCTAAAAATATAATCACCAGGCTCACAAAAGGGAAGGAAATCTTATAGTGCAAGTCCACCAATAACTTTTGCACGATTTTGGCGCCGCTTCCCGAGAGCCGTTTGATATACTGCCTTAGCTTGCGATAGGCCATAAATTCAGATGAGGACTCCCGCCTTAAGAAATCTTTAGGTTTCTCTTCAATATCGATAAGCATCTTTTTAAAAGAAGCAGGCTCATCTACAGCTCCCCCCGTTTTATCGAAGTTATAAACAACACAGTCAAAAAATACCCACCTCTCTTTATCCCATTTGGCTGCTTTGGCCTGAATTTTTGCGGTTACACGTTCATCTTTGTCTTGCTCGAGAATTGTTATTTCTTTAAGAAGGTTCTCCCGCACATAAAATTTGCGCACATGGATAAGGCGGTTGCGCGTTCCGTAAAGGGCGATATCTTTTACTACCTGCCGGGAGGCGCTTTTCTTCTCTTCATCCAGGTGCTCTTCTTTCACGGTGGTGGAGAGAAGATTTGCCTGGGGGACAACCTTGTCGTTAAGCACTAATGTAACGCTGCTGATGAAAAGCCCCAGGAAAAAGAAGGGAAGCGTAAGCCTCCAGATATTCAAGCCGCCGGCCTTAAGAGCGGTAATTTCATTGTATTTACTGAGATTTCCTAATACGTAAAGGGTGGATAAAAGGCAGGCTACAGGCGCTGTGCGCACGGAAATTATAGGCAGAAACGCCCCATAATACTGAAGCAACACCTTCCATTCCACATGGTTCTTGATGATGTCTTCCATACGGCTAAAAAGGTCAATAACGACATAAAGGGAAATGAATATAGTCAGGCAGTAGAAGAAGGGCGGAATGAACTCTCGCACTATATAACGGTCGATTAT
>CAZPSS010000076.1:0-5906 GCA_964589565.1 uncultured Planctomycetia bacterium | reverse complement strand
AGTGGAAAGCTGAAATGGAGTTTTCCGACGAGAAAATAGTTTTGAGCAAGCCACAACATAAGGAGGGAGGTGAGAAAAGGTTATGGCGCAGAAGGTAATGAAGTGTGGCATTAAGAGGAAGAAGGGTTATCTTTACTACGTTGATAAGAAAGGTAATGTCGCGGAGGCAAAGATGGCTCGTGGCAAGAAGAAAGGCGGCGGCTCCAAGGTAGTTGCCAAATGCGGAATCGAAAAGAAGTGTGGATACCTCTACTTCATCGACAAAAAAGGCGATGTTTCTTGTGCCAAGATGGTCCGCGGCGGCCGCAAGAAGAAAAAGAAGAAGGTTGCCAAGAAAAGAAAAAGAAGATAGAGCATTTAACTTCTTTTGCAGTGAAAAGGACAAGGCCCTTGTGAATTATATTTACAGGGGCCTTATCCTTTGTTATAATTGTTGGTATGTCTAAGGGATATATTATTATAAGAGGAGCGAGGGAGCATAACCTCAAAAGTGTCAATCTGAAAATCCCCCGCGATAAGTTAGTGGTAATTACCGGCTTAAGCGGTTCGGGAAAATCCTCCCTGGCCTTTGATACCATTTATGCGGAGGGGCAGAGAAGATACGTGGAGAGCTTATCGAGCTACGCCCGCCAGTTTTTAGAGCAGCTGCAGAAGCCCGATGTGGAGCATATTGAAGGCATTTCGCCGGCAATCTCCATTGAGCAAAGGACAGCCGGCAGCAATCCGCGCTCTACAGTAGGAACCCAGACTGAAATCTACGATTATCTGCGCCTTTTATTTGCCCGTATCGGAAGAGTGCATTGTTATAGATGCGGCCGCCCAATTTCCCGCCAGAGCCCCCAGCACATTGT
Source organism: uncultured Planctomycetia bacterium (assembly GCA_964589565.1). Lineage (GTDB taxonomy): Bacteria > Omnitrophota > Gorgyraeia > JAFGHF01 > JAFGHF01 > CAZPSS01. The sequence continues at coordinate 5,055 of CAZPSS010000076.1, read as the reverse complement.
GGAGCAGGTCCTGAAGCTTCCCGCCGGCAGTCCCATTATGATACTTAGCCCTCTGGTCAGGGGGCGCAAAGGCGAATTCCGTCAGAGCTTTGCCGATGTCCGCAAGCAGGGTTTTGTGCGCGTGCGGGTAGATAATACAGTTTACGATATAGATAGCAAGATAAAATTGGATAAAAAAAGAGCGCATAGCGTTGAAGTTGTGGTGGATAGGCTGACGGTTACTCCCCGGGAGAAGTCAAGACTTAACGATTCGGTGGAAACCGCCTTAAGAACAGGCAAGGGAATTGTAATTATCTCAAGGCGTATCAAAGAAACCCGCTGGCAGGATATGTTGTTTAGCGAACATTATGCCTGTATTAATTGCGGGATAAGTTTTGTTGAACTTCAACCCCGCGATTTCTCCTTTAATAGCCCCTACGGGGCGTGTCCGGCCTGTAACGGCCTGGGCACCAAAATTGAGGTGGACCCGGATTTGGTGGTGCCGGATAAAGACAGGCCGCTTGCCGAGGGAGCCCTGGAGCCCTGGAGAAGAGGGGGCAGGGGCTACATCCTTTATTATCGGGGGCTCGTGAGGGAACTGGCCAGGCAAAGCGGCGTTAGTATGCATACGCCTTTTAAGAAATTGCCTAAGAATGTGCGCAAACTCCTGCTTTACGGATGCGATGAGCATATTTGGGGCAGGCGATTTGAAGGGGTGATTCCCCACTTAGAACGCTTGTTTCGGGAAACCGACAGTGAATATTTAAAATCCGAAATAAATAAGTATATGAGTATTTTACCTTGTCCTGTTTGCCTGGGGGCGCGCCTGAAAAAAGAGAGCTTAGCTGTAACCGTCAATAATAAATCCATCCGCGATATAGTCAGTATGTCCGTTCGCCAGGCCTGGTGTTTTTTTGAAAATTTAAACCTTACCCCTGCAGAGAGCACAATTGGCGAGCAGGCCCTCAAGGGCATCAAGGAAAGATTCCGGTTTATGCTCAATGTGGGCCTGGATTATTTGACTTTAGACAGGAGAAGCAGCACTCTTTCCGGCGGAGAAGCTCAGCGCATTCGCCTGGCCACACAGGTAGGAGCGGGCCTTGTGGGCGTGGTTTATATCTTAGACGAGCCCAGCATCGGTTTGCACCAGAGGGACAATAAAAAACTTCTAAACACACTTCAGGCTCTCCGCGATTTGGGAAATACCTTAATTGTTGTTGAACACGACGAAGCTACCATAAGATGCGCCGACTATATCATTGATCTGGGGCCGGGGGCCGGGCGCGCCGGCGGAAAGGTTATCGCCTGCGGAAGCCTCGAGGATTTATTAAAGTGCGAAGATTCTTTAACCGCCAAATATTTGCGCGGACAACTTAAAGTAGAGGTGCCCGGGAGAAGAAGAAAAGGCAGCGGCAAATCTTTAGAGATTTGGGGCGCGCGCCAGCATAATCTCAAAAATATAAATGTGCGTATTCCCCTGGGGCTGTTTGTATGCGTTACCGGAGTATCGGGCTCAGGCAAAAGCACCCTGGTGGATGAAATTCTTTACCGGTCGCTGGCGAAGAAATTTTACCGGCATAAAGAGAAGCCCGGGGCGCATCAGCGAATCAGCGGAACGGAATTTATCGATAAGGTAATTGTGGTGGACCAATCCCCCATCGGCCGCACGCCCCGTTCGAACCCGGCTACCTACACAGGGGTTTTTAGCTATGTCCGGGAACTTTTTTCTAAACTTCCCGAATCGCGTATGGCCGGATTCAAGCCGGGCAGATTTAGTTTCAACATCAAAGGCGGAAGATGCGAGGATTGCCGGGGCGATGGAATAAAAAAGATAGAGATGCATTTTCTTCCCGACGTCTATGTTACCTGCCAGAGCTGCAAAGGAGCCAGGTTTAACGAACAGACCTTAAAGATAAAATATAAGGGAAGGTCTATCACCGATGTTTTAACTATGACAGCGGAAGAGGCAAGGGAGTTATTTAAAAATATTCCTCCAATAAGAGAGAAATTGACAACTGTCAACGATGTCGGCCTGGGATATATTCAGATGGGCCAGTCGGCAACTACCCTGTCCGGAGGCGAGGCTCAGAGGGTCAAGCTTTCTGCAGAATTAGGCAAAAGAAGCACCGGCCGAACTCTTTATATTTTAGATGAGCCGACCACCGGCCTTCATTTTGCCGATGTTGAAAAGCTGCTTAATGTCCTGCACAGGCTGGTTGATATGGGAAACACCGTAGTCGTGATTGAGCACAATCTGGAAGTGATTAAAAGCGCCGATTTTATTATTGATTTAGGTCCCGAGGGGGGAGAGGCGGGCGGTGAGATTGTGGCAAGCACAACGCCCGAGGGTCTGACCAGGATTAAAGAATCATTTACCGGTAAATATTTGAAGAAGGTGCTGAACAGATGATAAGGCTTAAGCAAAAAGGGGCCAGTCCCCTTTTTGTACAAACGTCATTGCGAGCGACCCCGCACTTGATGCGGGGGAGCGAAGCAATCTCAAGATGGGATTGCTTCGTCGCTACGCTCCTCGCAATGACATCTACTTCTATTTGGGTCATCTTATTTTTAGGAATCTCTCTTTGCCAGGCCGAGCCTCAGGAGGCGCAGGCTTTATATCTGGCCAAAAGGGCCTTCCACGACGGCTTTTATGAAATTGCCCTGAAGCATTTCCAGAAATACCTGCAGGATGAGCCCGGAAGCGGCGATAAAGGCCAAATTCAAATCTTTATCAGCCGTTGTTATTTGAATTTAGATAAGTTCGGCGAAGCCCTGCGTACATTGGAGAATAAAACTTCTGCCGAGGCTGTTTACTGGACGGCACAGACTTATTCTGCCGCAGGTGATTATGAGAGCGCGCTTGCGAACTTTGAAAAGGTAATCAAACACTATCCGGAGTCTGAATTCTTCGCCCGAAGTTTCTATTATCGGGCTTCCTGTTATTATAAAGGCGGGCAATACAACCAGGCATTGAAGTTCTATAAAGACTTTAACAAAAAATTTGCCAGAGACGATTTAAAGGAAGAAAGCTCCTTCCGCATCGGCCAGTGCCTCTATAATGTTAAGGATTATTCGGAAGCGCACAAAAAGTTTAAATCCTTCGTAAAGAATTTTCCCAAATCTGCGCACAAGAATGCCGGGCTTTATTATTTAGGTGAAATAGAATATATGCGGGGCAACTTCCACGAGGCTGTCCAGTATTATAGCGAAGCCGCCCAGGTTCAGCCTAAAGTTAAGCTCGCCGCCTTTGCTAAATACGCCAGAGGCTGGGCGCACCTGAAGCTCAAGGCCTATAAAAAGGCATTAGATGAATTTAAAGACTTAAGACAGACTGCCGGCCCCGGCGCGGCTTTAGAGGATTCCATAATCTTCGCCCAGGCGCGCTCTGAAGCTGCGCTGCAAAATTACCCCGAGGCTATCCGTAACTACGAGAGGATTATCAGCGATTTTCCTCACTCCAACTGGTATGACGATGCCTACTTTTGGAAGGGCCAGGCCCTTTTTGAGCTGGCAAGATTTTCTGAAGCCTGCGGGATTTACGAACAGGCCCTGGAGAAATTTTCTCAAGCAAAATTACCTGCTTTAGCAGATGAGCAGGCTAAGGCTATATACGGGAGGGAAGACCTTTCTGTAAATTTAGCGGATAATCTGCGCTATAACCTGGGCTGGACTTATGCCAGAATGAAAAGATATGTGCAGGCAATAGAGCAGTTTAAACAGGTCTTTGAGGAGTCCCCGGAGCGTTTCCTTAAAAGCGGGGCCCTTTGCAGAATAGGAGACATCTATCTTGAACAGGGCAAACACTCAGAAGCAATTGAGAATTACGACCTTGTCTTAAAGGATTTCTCCGACTCTTATTATGCCGATTACGCCCAATATCAATTAGGGGTTGCTCTTTCCGGGAAAGAAAGACTGGACAGCGCCATATTGGCTTTTAACACCTTAATAGCCAATTTCCCCCGCAGTAAACTTCTGCCTCAGGCGCATTATCAAATAGGCGCAATCTATTTTCGCCGGGGTGAATTTGCCCGCGCGCAGGAAGAAATGCAGAGTTTGCTCAAAAAGTTTCCCCAGAGCCAGCTCAAGGAGCAGGCAGCCAATCTTTTGGCCTACGCATATTACAATGCTCAAGATTATACCCGCGCTTTAGATGAGTTTTCCGCTCTCTTGCGGATCTCGAAGGATGCTAAGTTAAAGAGAAAGGCGCAGTATCAGATAGGATTCTGTCTTTACCAGCTCGGAAAAGAGGAAAAGGCGATAAAGGAATTTAAAAAGTTCCTGGCTCTTTATCCCGAAACAGAGCTAAGCTCTGATGTTTTATTCTGGTTAGGCAAATACTATTACCGGCAGAAGAACTTTAAGGAAGCGCAAGTTTATTTCGCCGATGTTGCGCAGAATTTCCCCCGTAATGAATTAGCCGACGAGGCAGCTTTCTGGCAGGCAAAGGCTTTGTTCGGTCAGCAAAGGATTAAGGAGGCAATGGATGAACTGCAGAACATGGAGGCTGATTATCCCAATAGCGATAAAATAGCCGATGCCGTTTTGCTTAAGGGCGATATCCTCAAAGGCCAGGGGAGAATTGATGAGGCGGGCGATTTATATAATACAGTTTGCGCGAAATTCAAAGGAACGGATTTTGCCCGCATTGCCCATAAGAAAAGAGCGCAGATTTTGCAGGAGCAGAACCTTTTCTCCGAAGCAATCGCTGAATATGGCAAGGCGCTCAGGTCCAGGAGCGATGATTTCAATGCCCGCATTCAATTTGCCATAGCCCAGTGCCGGGAAAGCCAGGAGGACTTGCCTCAGGCCTTAGATGAATATTTAAAGGTTTACTACCTTTATCCGGAGGCTTTTGTCTGGTCAAGAAAGGCCCAGCTTAAGTGCGCGCAGATTTTTGAAAGGCAGGCCCAATGGCAGAAGGCCATGGCTATTTATGAAAAACTGGCCGATGGAGACAGCCCCGAGGCTGAATGCGCCCGCAAGAGACTGCAACAGTTAAAGGAGCAATAACGCAAAAAGGTAAGATAGTGTAAAATATTATGGGCACTTTTAACGCGTCATTGCGAACCTTGCGAA
>CAZPSS010000075.1:0-5983 GCA_964589565.1 uncultured Planctomycetia bacterium | reverse complement strand
AGGGGGCGGTTTGAGTGCCGTCGGCGAGGTAGAGCATATTGGTGCCGGACATAGTCAGGTCGTTGGCGATGGAGAAAGCCCCTTGGACAGTGAGGGTGTCGGTTGCGGCATCGCCTAACCAGGTGGAGCCGTCTACCTGTAAGTTGCCCTGGATGTAGGCATCGGGGGATGAGGAGTCGTTGTCGAAGGTGCCGCCTGTGCCCACATAGAGGTTTCCGGTGGTGCCGGAGAGGGTTAAGTCGCTGGATAGCGTAGTTGTGCCGCCTACCGTCAGGTCTGAGGAGATGCCCACCTCACCGGCTACGTAGAGCTCCACATCCGTGGGTGCGCCTTCTACTATGCCTACCCCGCCTGAGGTAGTAGCTAATTGGGTGGCTTGGCTGGAGGTAAGCGTGGTAAAGGCCCCGCTTGAGGGGGTGGTAGCACCAATGCTAGAGTTATCAATGGTGCCGCCAGAGATGGTTAAGGCATCAGCCACCTCATTATCGGCCCAGGGATTGGTGGTGTTGACCCAGTTGCCAGTAATGCTCTCGGCCTCATCTAACATGGCCAGGGAGTCAACATCGGAGAGGTCATCACTGGAGAGCCCACTGAGGGTGGCCCCGGTGACATTCAAGGTGCTGGTGGCGGCAAAGGTCAGGCCGGTGCCATTGTCAAAGGTTAAGGTGCCCGAGGTAAAATTATCCGAGGTATCGCTCCTTAAGAACTGGGTAGAGTCTAGGTTATCTAAGGTATCGGCATTGGAGGAGGTGCCACTGAAGGAGGAGGCCGTAACAGTTCCTGCCACCACTAAGTCATCGTCGGTCTTTAAGGTATTTGCGCCGGCGCGGTAAAGATTGGTATCCGAGCCCAGCCAGAGCTCGGCAGTTGTGCCGGAGAGGGTGATGTTCCCGGAAAGGGAGGCGTCGCCGTTAACTTCTAAATCGCCGACAACGTCTAATGCCGCAGACGGGTCGCTGGTCCCGATACCTACATTGCCTGAATCGTCAATAATCATCTGCTCTGCTCCGGCGGTATCGAACCTTATCTTGTCTTCATCGGCGCCTTCTTCCACTTGAATCTTAGTATCGCCGTCATCATCGACAAGCTCGTCTATTTCGGCTGCCGCCGGGGCAGATGTGGTCTGGCGGGTTCCGTCGGGAAAAGATATACCCATCCCTGTTCCGGAGAGGGTGATATCTTGAGAAAGGGTTACCGAACCAACCACATCCAATTCGGCCGAGGGTGTTGATGTGCCGATGCCGATCCTATTTGCATTGCTCTCGATAAACAAGGTCCCGGAATCGAAGCTCAAGTCGGCGGAATTGGTATCCATATCTACGGTGGTAGTGGCATCCAGGGTCATCGTGTCGCTGAACTTATCCCAATCAAGGGAATCGTCGTTAATGGAGGCAGGGCCCAGGCCGGTAAGGCCGGAGCCGTCGCCAGTAAAAGAGGCGGCGGTAACTGCGCCGGTAACATCCAGGCCGCCGGCTACCACAAGGTCATCGTCGGTCTTTAAGGTATTTGCGCCGGCGCGGTAAAGATTGGTATCCGAACCCAGCCAGAGCTCGGCAGTTGTGCCGGAGAGGGTGAGGTTCTGGGAAATCTGCACATCGCCAACGACATCCAGCTCCTGCGAAGGGGCGCTCGTGCCGATACCGATTTTGTCGGCGGAGGCGTCTAAAAAGAAAAGGTTGGCTTCGGTATCTCCCTCAAAGCGCAGGTCGATATCCGCGCCGTCTTCGTTGAAGACATCGGCGGCGTCGCTTCTTAAAAACTGGCCGCTGGTGTAGGTATCTAAATTATCGGTGTTAATAGTGTAAGCCGCGGCAGTGATGCGCTGACGGGGCGCCATCTCGGTATCCCCGCTCACCTGCACGCTTAACCAATATTCGATATCACAGCACAAATTCAGCGTGGTAGCCGTGCCTAATGCCGCATTAAATATACCGCCTGAGGTGGTAACAGACTGAGTCTCTGTCCAGAGGAGGGTACCGCCGGTTTGGGCCGAATAAAGCCTGAATGTCAGCGGGTAAGTTCCGTCGGGCACGGCCGCGGCGCTGGCATCGGTGAGTTTTCCCTGGTAGTTGATGTATTTGGGAATGTCTGCGTTTGCGGATGGAACGGAAGACAGAAGACAGAAGACAGAAGACAGAAGACAGATGCAAATTACTTTTTGCAAATTGAATTTGCTTATTTTATCCAATTCCTCCCCCCCCTTTTTTTTCTATAGGAAATAGATAATCTTTTTACACTTTCCTGCTTATCCCCTTTTATATTATACGCCTATTATACTCATTATCATACCCATTATACAATAGAAAAAAATAAATGCAAGAGAAATTCAGGCAAACTTTTAATAATTCTTGCGCGCAGCGTAGGTAAAACTTGAAAAGTATTTTCTCCACAATCGTTCTGTAGACATAAACTGGTTTGTTCCGAAAAAGTAATCTACGATTACCTCTCGTAAACGAGCAAGTTCTTTAAGCCGGGAAAAACTCCTAACGCAGATCAAGGTTAAATCTATTAGTTCAAGAGCGCGCTCAAAAGCTTGTTGACAATAGACTGTATTATGTTTTGCCCGCCAGTTAAGAGTACGCTCCACTTCGCTTCCAATATTTGCCATTTGCTCAAGAAACGGTAATTGCTCCCAGCGTCCTGCCGCAAGATTTTTATGTTGATAACTCATCGCTTAATCCTCTTTGCAACGATTGCAATAATTTCTTTAGCTCTTTCCCCATTTTCTACGCCGCGGCTTCTATTATTTTGAGACGGACGCATATTAATCATAGAATCAAATTCAATAAATTCATCTCCTTGCATATCCGGATAAAGGTTTATTCCCCAAAGGCTTTTCTGTTTTGAGCCGTCCGCAAGAAGTAGCGCTTCTAAATCAGAATGAAGTTCAGCATCGACCGCGATAAGCTCTCTATCGACATCAACGACGGCTTTTACCAAATCTCCAAACATAGCAGCAGCCATCTGCTTAAGTTCATCCAGCGTTAATGTCTCCTTTACTATTTTCATTACCTCAAACTGTCACCCTGATTGTATCAAATACAGCCTATAATTAGTTAGCGGCGCGCGGTGTCGCCCGCGCTGAGGCCTCCGGCGGCCATCTCTTTGATATTGCAGGCGGAAATATTCTTGCGCGTCTCAATCACTTCAATTCTGCCTACTTTTTCGCCTTGGCGGTAAACCTCAAAGGCCATTCCCTGTTCTACGCCTTCATCTCTGCCGATGTCGATTACCACAAAGCCGTGTCTTTCGTTAACGGTAATAATGCGGCCTTTTAGATTGGCCTCGCCCAGAGGGCTCGGCGCTCCCTCGGACATTTCGTCCTCGGTCGCTTCGGCCACCTTGCTCCTCGCAATGACGGAGCCAGCTTCGTAATGATAGCTATCGGCATCCCCTTTTTCATCTGCCTTTACGATAATAGGCGAGAGCACAATGGAAGCGGACTCATCCAGCCTTTGCTGCAACTTTTGCTCCATCCCCGCCAACTGCTCTGACTTTTGCTCAAGTTCTTGCTTCATCTGGGCCAGCTGCCCGGCTATCCTGCCTTTTTCTTCTTCAATATCTTTAAGGCTGTTTTGGGCATTGGCTAAACCCTGCTCCAGGACAGCTCTCTTTTTTATCTCCTGCAGGAGGTCATTGCTTAACAGGTCCGATACCTTTCGGGCATCGGCTAATTTTACTTCTAATTTCTCTTTTTCTTCCTTCAGCTGGGTAAATTCTCCCTCTATGGAGTGTGTTTGCGCGAGGCTCTCTTCAGCCTGCAGCTGCTGGGAAGAAATTTCTCCCATTAGCTTCTCCAGCTCCACTTCCAATTGCGCTTTCTCTTCTAAAAGAGAGGCCAAGAATTTATCCGAAGTGTTTAATTCTGCCTTTTCCTTTGCCTGGGAATATAGCTTATCCAACTCCTCCAATTGCGCAGAAAGAGCTTTGGTGTTTTGGATTAATGAATCTTTTTCTTTAATGAGGGAAGTGAATTGGCGCTGGACGATGGCGTGCTCTTTGCCCAGCTTATTTAAAGCGGCGGTTATCGATTCGGACTTTTCCCGCCAGCGGCGGGTCTCTTCCTGAGTGGAATCTAATTTTTCCTGAAGGCGGGCAGCTGCCCGCTGTGACTGGGCCTCTTTTTCGGCGTATTCCGCAACTTCTGCCCGGCTGGAAAAGTAAATCCAGCCGCTTATTCCTGCGGCAGCCAGGGAAAATACCCCCATGAAAATTAGAAGAATCTTTATCTTCTTATCCATTCCCCCCCCTTAATACATTGTTAAATTGCTATATTGCCAATTAATGACAAATTAAAAATGACGAATGACGAATGAATGACTAATTACCCAATGACGAAATTAATGTTTTTGCTTACACTTATTAATGATAGAAGCAAAAATCAGATTTAATTCCTGCGCTTCGTTAGAAAGTGTTTTAGCTCCGTTAGTCATCCACTCTACGGCTTTTGATATCATCCTTAACCAATGCTTAGTTTCCCGAGATTCTTTCTTTGATATGCCAATTTTATGGACAAAATCTTTTTTTGTTGAAGCATCATCTGCTTCGCAATAATTAGCTCCTACGCTCGTTCCTGCCTTTACTAATTGGGTTATCAATGGTTTAGTTATGGTGTTCTGAGGAATCTTCTTAGCAAATTCAATAATTTTCTCGCCAAATTTAGCTGTTCTTTCTTCTAAGTCGTAATTAGGCATTTGAGCATTAGGCATTCATTAGTCATTCGGATTTAGTCATTGGTCATTTAACAGTTTAACAGTTTAACAGTTTAAATGTTTGCCAGGGCGGCTTCGATTACCAGAGAAGCTGCGCCCAGGGCCACGGCATCCTCCGCCAGAGTAGCGGGAATAACGCGCGCCTGCTGCGAGCTCTCTCTGAATGCCCAGCGGCTCACTTCGCGGCGTATAGTATCCAAAAACACATCGCCCAGTTTAGAGAAATCTTCGCCGACGATTATTACCTGCGGATTGAATATATTTACTAAATGGGCAATTTTGGCGCCCATTCTTAGGCCCAAAGCCGTTAGAGCTTCTTTTGATTTCGTCCCGGCCAAATCCCCGGCGTTGCTGCGCAAAACGCAATCGGAAGGAGCATTCATCCAGCAATAATCGGAATGGGAAGCATCGTTTTGCCCCGTTAGAGAAAAATTCTCTAACGGGGCAAAATTCAACTGCCCGGCGCTTTTGCTCGAACCTGTATAAATTTCGCCGTTGAGCATTATTGCGCATTGGCTGTCTGAAGCGACATAGATAATGTTGTCGGCGGCCTTCGCCTCTAAATTTATGCCTGCCCATTTCTCGCCGAATAAAGCGCAGGCTGCGCTATTTTCAATAAACACGGGAAGGCCAAAGGCGTCTTCTAATTCTTTTTTGAGCGCCGCACAATTGGCAAAGGTATCTTCCGTCAGGGGGTTGCGCGCTGTGCCGGCAAACTTATCCATTATCCCGTAAATACCGACGCCTATCCCTTTTATCTTTTCTTTCCGGACCGCCTCACTTTGCGCAACTTTGGCAATTAAATCTTTAAGAACGGGCAAGGCCTTTTCAATATCGTCATCCTGCCTTTTTTCTTCGGCCCTGGCTAACACTCGAGAACCAAAGTCCGCAGCTGCCGCCTGCATCGAGGCAGGGCTGACATTTAAAGGGCCTAAGTCCACTCCGATAACGTATCCGTATTGAGGATTTATCTCTATTAGTTCCGGCCTTCTGCCGCCTGTGGAAATATCCAGGCCTCTTTCAAAAACCAGGCCTTTCTTCAGGTAAGTGTCGATATAATTGGAAACGGTAACTATATTTATACCGGTGGTTCTAGAGATTTCCGCGCGGGAGATTAACCTGTTTTTTCTGACGGCATCGAGGATTTCTAAATTTCTGCGGTTCCTATCCGTCAACCTGTGCCCGCCGGATATGGAGGGGAGTTCCTTTGCTTTCGCCCCTGCCCCGTTCCAAATTCTTTGTTGTGACAGCTTGTAATTTGGAACGGGGCC
>CAZPSS010000074.1:0-6001 GCA_964589565.1 uncultured Planctomycetia bacterium | reverse complement strand
GGTTTGGTAAAAGAAAAAAAGGAAAAGTTAATCACGGACTATAAAATGCACGAAAGAGACACAGGTTCTGACGCTGTGCAGATTGCCCTGCTCACAGAAAGAATCAACACTCTCGGGGAACATTTTAAGAGCCACAAAAAAGACCACCATTCAAGACAAGGGCTTTTGCGTATGGTGAGCCAGCGCAGAAAACTTTTAGAGCATCTGAAGAGAGAAGACAAAGAGCAGTACGAAAAGCTGATCAAGAAACTTAACTTAAGAAAATAGAAGAACAGATTAACACGGATGAAACCGACGGATTAACACAGATATGGAATAGAGGAGAAAAATGTCAGAGAAAATAGAGCTAAATTTAGGCCGGGAGAATCTAATCATTGAAACAGGAGAAATAGCTAAGCAGGCAGACGGAGCGGTTACCGTCCAATACGGAGGCACGGTAGTTTTGGTCTCTGCGGTAATATCCGATAAGCCCAGAGAAAACGCTGCCTTTTTCCCCTTGTTTGTAGAGTATCAGGAGAAAACCTATGCCGCCGGTAGAATCCCGGGTGGTTTTTTCAAGAGAGAGGGCCGCCCTTCAGGAAAAGAAATTTTAAGCGCGCGGCTCATTGACCGGCCCATCAGGCCGCTGTTTGCCAAAAATCTTTTTAATGAAGTCCAGGTGATGGCCATTGTCCTCTCCAGCGACGGGGAGAACGACCCCGATGTCCTGGCGATGGTGGGAGCATCCTCTGCCCTGATGCTGGCGAATATCGCCTTTGGCGCAGAATGCCCCTTTAATGGCCCGATCAGCGCAGTCAGAGTGGGAAGGGTTAAGGATGAGTTCATTATCAATCCTACTTATGCCCAGTTGGATGAGAGCGACCTGGATTTGGTAGTTGCCTCCGCCGGTGAAGGGGTGGTAATGTTAGAGGCAGGGGCCAATGAGGTTTCGGAAGAGACTGTTGTTGCGGCTATAAATTTTGCCCGGCAAAAACTGCAGGAGATTATCAAGCTGCAATATGAACTCCAGGAGAAGGTAAAAGCAAAATTAACCCGCCTGCCCCGCAAATTGGAGCTTAAAAAAATTGACGTCGAACTTCTGAAGGAAGTAAAGAAGCTTTCCTCCGATGAGTTAGGAAGCATTTTTAAGCTTGCCGACAGAGAGAAAAGGGTAGAAAAGACAGATTTGCTGACCAGCAGTTTAGTAGAAAAATTGGTTACTGAACAGTCCCTTTATACCGAGCAGGATATAAAATCAGCGTTGAGCGAGGTAATGAAAGAACAGGTGCGCAGGCTGGTGCTGGAGAAAAAGAAACGCATCGGAGAACTAGGCTATGATGAGATTCGTCCGCTCAGCTGCAAAATCGGCGTTCTTCCCCGTACGCATGGTTCGGGGTTATTTACACGAGGGGAGACCCAAAGCCTCTCTATAACTACATTGGGCAGCCGCTCAGATGAACAAATGGTAGAAGCCCTGGAAGGAAAGATGTTTAAGAACTTTATGCTTCATTACAGCTTTCCTCCTTTTAGTGTGGGCGAGATTCGCCCGGTTAGAGGGCCGGGAAGGCGCGAGATTGGCCACGGCGCTCTGGCAGAGCGGGCTTTAAAGCCGGTGATGCCTTCTAAAGATGACTTTCCCTATACGGTGCGTGTAGTTTCGGAAATTTTAGAGTCCAATGGTTCTTCCAGTATGGCTACGGTTTGCGCGGGGACGCTTGCTTTAATGGATGCCGGTGTGCCCATTAAGGCGCCGGTTGCGGGAATTGCAATGGGCTTGATAAAGGAAAATGATAGAACGGCCGTTTTGACCGACATTTCGGGCCTGGAGGACCATTTCGGAGATACGGATTTTAAGGTTACCGGGACCAGCCAGGGCATAACCGCTATTCAGGTAGATATTAAGATGGGAGGAATTAGCGCGCAGCTTATTCAGGAAATCCTGACTAAGGCCAATAAAGCCCGGCACGCTGTCCTGGACAAGATGGCCGAGGTGATTGCTCAACCCAAAAGCGCCATTTCCCAATATGCCCCCAGAATTCAGGTGCTCAGGATAGAGACCAGCAAGATTGGCGAGGTCATCGGCCCGGGCGGAAAAACTATTCGCAAGATTATTAAAGAGACAGGCGCCACCATTGACATTGAAGACGATGGCCGGGTAGTTATTTCTTCGCAGGACCATCAGGCCTTAGAGAAGGCCGTTAGTTACATTGAGGGCTTGACAGAGGAGCCGGAGGTGGGAAAAATCTATAACGGAACGATTAAAAAAGTAGCCAACTTCGGCGCCTTTTGTGAATTCCTGCCCAATAAGGACGGCCTGATTCACGTCTCTGAACTCGCCGACAAATTTGTGAAAAGCGCAGAAGATATCGTGAAAGTCGGCCAGGAGGTTAAGGTCAAACTTATTGCAATCGACGAACAGGGCCGGGTTAAGTTGAGCTTAAAGCAGGCGAAGTCCACAGAAGATAGTTCTTCAGTATAGGCGGGCAAAAGATGAAGCCCTCTAAGATACACGGATTGAAGGCGTTTGCGTTAGCGGCGCTTGCTATTTTTCTTCTTTTGAGCCTTATCTCTTACCATCCTGACGACACGCCATTTCGCAGTTTTCCTGCCAATGCACCGGTAAAAAATTTAACCGGCATCGTCGGCGCCTATATTGCCGAAGGGCTGTTTATATCTATAGGCCAGGCTTCTTACATTATCTGTTTTCTTTTGCTGATTTGGGCCGCAGCCCGCTTGCTGGAAAAACCCGCCCCTAAGTTTTATATTAAACTTTTAGGCACAATAGTTTTGCTTCTATCTTCGGCTGTTTTATTAACCTTATTCGGGCTCAAAGAGCAGGGAGTTAAATTTCAAAGAGCAGGATTGGCCGGCATTGCCGCCGCCGGCTTTTTAATTAAATATTTTGGCCGCGCCGGCTCTTTAATTATTGCCGCCGGCCTGGGAATACTTTCAGCTTTTGTCTCTACGGAGTTTTTGATTTTGCCGGTTTTGAAATGGCTGGGCCGGGGGTTCTTAGGCCTTATTTTGAATTTTAAAAGATTGGGTAAGGTTTTCCCTAAAAAGAAAACTACTCCTGTTTTCAAGCCCGTGAGAAAAGAATTTTCTAACGGGCTCAAGATAGAGAGAACAAAACCTCAGGAAGAGGCGCCGAAGAGGCAGGCGCCCCGGCTTAAGATAGTCAAGCCTGGGCCTGTTGAAAGGGCGGTTTCGCTTGGGGCGGCTAACGGAAGGGAAACTTTTGCCGATTATAAACTGCCGACGCTGGAGTTATTAAACTCGCCCCCGCCCCCTGAAAAAATACAGATTGAAGATGACTTAGAGGCCAATTCGCGCATTTTAGAAGCCACCCTTCGTGACTTTGGCGTGGAGACCCGGGCAACTCAGGTAAGCCGGGGGCCGGTGATTACCAGATATGAGATGGAGCCTGCTCCGGGAGTGAAGGTTCATCGCATTGTGGAATTAGGCGATGATATTGCCCTGGCGATGAAGGCCCACAGCGTGCGTATCGTTGCCCCTATCCCGGGAAAATCCCGGGTAGGCGTAGAAGTGCCTAATAGCCAAACCACGCTCGTATATCTTAAGGAAATATTGGAATCAACGGATTTTCAAAAGGCGCAGTCCAAACTTACCTTAGCCATCGGTAAGGATATATCCGGCCAGCCGATAGTTACGGATTTAGCGGATATGCCCCATCTTTTGATTGCGGGCACTACCGGCTCGGGCAAAACAGTTTGTGTAAACAGTATTATCGCCAGTATGCTTTTTAATGCTTCGCCCGATGAGCTCAAGTTTCTTATGGTTGACCCCAAGATGGTGGAGCTGGCAATGTTTAATGGTTTACCGCATCTGCTTTGCCCTGTCTTGACTTGCGCCAAAAAGGTCTCTTCCGCCTTAGGCTGGGTAGTAAACGAGATGGATGAACGCTATAAATTACTGGCCAAAGTAGGGGTAAGAAACATCGACCTCTATAATGAAAAAGTACGGGCGAAAAAGGAAGAAGACGGGCCTTTGGAAAAAATGCCTTATATAGTGGTAATTATCGATGAATTAGCCGATTTAATGGTAATTGCCTCACAGCAGGTAGAAGGCGCCATAACCCGCCTGGCGCAATTGTCTCGGGCAGTAGGCATTCATTTAATTCTGGCTACGCAGCGGCCTTCGGTAGATGTAATTACGGGAGTAATCAAGGCAAACTTTTCTGCCCGTATTTCCTTTCGCGTTGCCTCCAAGGTTGACTCGCGCACTGTCCTGGATATGAATGGCGCGGATAAGCTTTTAGGCAAAGGAGATTTTCTCTTTCTAAAACCCGGCCAGCATAAGCCGGTGCGCGCGCAGGGGACGCTTATTTCCGATAAAGAACTGGAACGGATAGTGGGCTTTATCAAAAAACAGAAACCCCCGCTTTATAATCAAGAACTTCTAAAAGCGCAGGAGAAAAAAACAGGTTTTGGCAAAAAATTTGAGAAGGATGAACTTTTTGACGAAGCGGTAAAGGTAATCCTGCAGACAAAGCAGGCGTCCGTCTCTATGCTGCAGAGAAGGCTGGGCCTGGGCTACACCCGGGCTGCCCGTCTTGTTGATATGATGGAGGAAGAAGGTATCGTCGGCCCTTACCGCGGCTCCAAACCACGCGAGATTCTGATAGAGAAGAATATTAACCAACAGATACAAGAAGAAACAAATTAGATAGTTAAAAAGTTTCAAAAGTTCAAAAAGTTCAAAAAGTTTAACTTTTCAACTTTTTTAACTTTTCAACTTTTAAAACTTAACAGGACTTAAAATCTATGCAGAGCGTAGGAGAAAAATTAAGAAAAGCGAGGCTGGAGAAAAATCTATCTTTAGATGAGGTCTACAAACAGACCAAGATTCACTCTCGTGTCCTGGAGGCTCTGGAGCAGGACAGGGCGCATAATTTTCTGAGCCCTGTCTATATTAAAGGATTCCTCAAGGCCTACGCCCGATATTTAGGATTGAACGGCGAAAAACTTTTAAAAGAATACATTGATAGCCAAAAAGTAGAAGCCCCGGCGCAGCCGCAGCCTGCTGAGGCTGCGATAGAGAAAAAAGCCAAAGCCTTTCCTGCGATTAGTCTTTTTTTAGTTTTTAGAGTAGCCGTAAGTATTCTTCTGGCTATTGCTTTAGTCTTTTATTTTCGCTATGTCTTAAAAAATATTTCTGCTACTGAGAAAAAAGGGAAAGTCCAAAAGGTCAAAATAGAGGTAATACCTGCCCCTGCAGTTAAGGCAGAAAATTTAATCCTGGAAGTTAACACTTTGGATGCCTGCTGGATGCGCGTAAGGGTCGATAACCAGGCCATCTTTGAGAAGACTTTGCCTAAAGGCAAAAGGGAGCGCTGGCAAGCCAGGGAAAGTATAGAACTGCGTATAGGCAAACCCGAGGCCCTGGAGGTATTTGTTAACGGCAAGCGCATTGACCTGAAAAAGGCCAAGCTGAAGCGAACCCTGCTGATTACCCACGAAGGCATTAAGGGGAAATAATTTAGTTCACAGTTCACAGTTGACAGTTGACAGTTCACAGTTGACAGTGTCGGGAGAAAACCCGATTTTTTAATTTATGAGACAGATGAAAGCTAAAGTAGGGATGCTTAGTTTAGGTTGCGCCAGGAACCTGGTGGATGCAGAGGTAATGCTGGGTTCTTTAAAACGCGCGGGTTTTGCCATTTCCGAGACGATAGAAAATGCTGATGTGGCGCTTGTAAATACCTGCTGTTTTATCCGCGAAGCGCAAGAGGAATCCGTTGATATTATTCTTAAGCTTTGCCAATTAAAAGAAGAGGGCAGGATAGGCAAGGTTGTGGTATGCGGATGTCTTGCTCAGAGGTATAAAAACGAGCTGGCCAGCGAGCTTAAAGAAGTGGATGCCTTTGTAGGAGTAGGAGGTATTGATACGATAGTCGATGCAGTAAAGCTAGTCTTAGAGGGAGAGATTGCTTCGGCGGCTTCATCTTCCTCGGCCGCTCGCAGGAGCTCGCGGCATTTCCTCGGACATTGCGTCCTCGGTC
>CAZPSS010000073.1:0-6037 GCA_964589565.1 uncultured Planctomycetia bacterium | reverse complement strand
GAAGCGACCGAGGACGAAATGTCCGAGGGAGTGCCGAGCCCTCCTGGGCGAGGCCAATCTCATAAGATGTACGAAAAAACCACCTTAAATAACGGATTGAACGTAGCCACGCACCATATGCCGGGCCGCCTCTCTGTTTCCCTGGGGCTCTGGCTGAAGGTAGGCGCAAGATATGAAGAGAAGAATATAAACGGCATCTCTCATTTCTTAGAGCACCTTCTGTTTAAAGGCACAGAAAAGCGCACTTGTGAAGAGCTCAAGCAATCTATTGAAGGCATTGGCGGTTCTCTCAATGCGTTTACTTCGCAGGAGTTAACCTGTTATCTGGCCAAAGTCCCGCACAAGTATTTGGCTTCGGCTTTAGATGTTCTTTTAGACATGGTTTTAAACGCCAGATTAGCGCCCAAAGACATTGAAACCGAACGCAAAGTCATTTTGGAAGAAATCAGGATGTATAAAGATTTGCCGGGGCACTTTGTTGTTGACCTTTTGACTGAACTCCTCTGGCCCGGGCAGCCTTTAGGCAGAAATATTGCCGGCGAGGCTGAAGCCGTCAGGGCAATAAACAGAAACCGGTTGCTTGCCTATAAAGATAAGTTTTATCAATTGAGTAATATTGCCGTCGTTGCCTGCGGTAATCTAAAACATAAGAGGCTTCTAAGAGAATGTCAAAAGTATAATTTACCTGCAAGGCTTTCGTTAAATGAATTTACGGAAGTTTGCCAAAGACAAAAAAAGCCCCAGCTAAGATTTCAGGTTAAAGATACAGAGCAGACACATCTGGCTTTAGGTTTGCATAGTTTACCCAGAAGCAGCCCCCAGCGCTTTTGCCTGGGGCTATTGCACATCATTTTAGGCGCAAATATGTCCAGCAGGCTGTTTCGGGAAGTCCGGGAGGAGCGGGGCCTGGCTTATGAAATCGGCACATCTTTGAAATTCCTGCAGGACACCGGGGCATTCGTTGTGCATGCCGGAATCGATAATCGCCGGGTCTCGGAGGCTCTGGAAGTTATTTTACAGCAGTTAAGAGAGCTTAAGAAAAACAAAGTTGGCAGGGAAGAGCTGATGCGGGCTAAGGAATATTATGTAGGGCAGTTACTCTTAGCCCTCGAGGATACAGCCGACCATATGCTTTGGCTGGGGGAAAATGTCGCCTCTCTAAATAAATTTCTCCGTCCCGAAGAAATTATCCGCCGCGTGAAGGAAGTAGAGCCCGATGATTTAAAGCGCCTGGCGAATAAAATTTTGCAAGAGCGCAGTTTAAACCTGGCCTTAATCGGCCCTTTAAAAGACAAAGATAAATTGCGCATTAAGGAAAGGTTGGTTCTTTGAATTGAAAGGTTCGTTTAAACTGTTTGATGTTTTCGGCATCGCTATCAAAATCCATTTTACCTTTCTCCTGCTTCCTCTTATATTCGGGCATTTTTACGGCCTGCGGGGAATCTTTCTCATCCTTTTTGTATTTTGCTGCGTAACCTATCACGAATTATGCCACAGTTTACAGGCCAGGCTCTTTGGGGTAAAGGTGGACCAGATAGTTTTGCTTCCCATCGGGGGAGTGGCTGCGATGAGGTCTATTCCGGAAAATCCCGGCGAGGAATTTAGAATAGCCATTGCGGGGCCCCTGTTCAATATTACTTTTGCTTTGGTGCTTTTTCTTCCCGCCTATTTTCTTTTAGGCCCGGAAAATCTTTTTCATCCGGGGATAAACACCTGGCCCAGGACCTTTGCCTATGCTTTCTGGATTAACCCCATTTTAGCCTTTTTTAATCTGCTTCCCGCCTTTCCTATGGATGGGGGAAGGGTTTTGAGGTCGGTTTTGGCCAGAAAAATGGATTATGGAAAGGCCACGCGCATTGCTGTAGGTTTTGGCCACGCCTTTGCGGTTTTGTTTGGCTTTGTGGGGCTTATTTCCACTCCCGCTAATCCAATTTTGATTATCATTGCTTTCTTTATCTTTATGGCAGCTTCACAGGAGGGAATGCAGGTGGATTTACGCCTGACATTAAGAAAGCTCTCTGTAAAGGATGTTTTGCCGGACAAATTCTTCAGCCTGGCAGCTTTTACCCCATTTGCCGAGGTCTTAAGCCTCACTCTGCACAGCCATCAGGAGGATTTTCCGGTTGTGGAGGACGGCAAAGTTGTGGGCCTGCTGACCCGGGCTGATATTATTTTAACTATTCATCAATCCGGGATGCAAAAGCTTGTGAAGGATATAATGAGAAAGGATTTTCCCACCGCTTCCATTAATGATCCTCTAACCAAAGCGCATAAGTTGATGGAACAGTGGCGCATGAAGGCCATTCCGGTATTAAATCGAGGCAATCTGGTAGGTGTTATTAGCCTGGAGGACATCAGCCGGGCGTATCTTTTGATGTCAGGGAAGAAGTAAGAAAATAATTGTTCGTGCTCGGGACACGAACAATACTCGCAATGACGGTTGAGAGAGAAGAGGTGTTTTTATGAGAAAAATTAGGGTCGCGCCGAGCGTAATTGCTGCAGACCAAGCCCGGCTGGGTGAAGAGGTTAAAAGAATAGAGAAGGCCGGGGCCGACCTCCTGCATATAGATATTATGGATGGCCATTTTGTTCCCAATATTACTATCGGCCCTGATGTGGTAAAAGCGATAGATTCAATTACAAATTTACCTTTGGATGTGCATCTGATGATTAGCCAGCCTCAGAAGTATATCAAGGCCTTCAGTCAGGCCGGCGCCGATTACATTACTTTTCATATTGAAACCTGCAAAAACAATGCCAAAAAAATTATCGCCCAGATAAAGGCATCGAAGAAAAAGGCAGGCATTTCTTTAAATCCGGCAACGCCCCTGGCAAGCATAAAAGGCTTGCTCAAAGATGTGGATTTAGTTTTAGTGATGAGCGTTGAGCCGGGATTTTCCGGGCAGAAATTTATGCCCGGCGTATTGCCGAAAATAAAGGCCTTACGCAAAATATTTAAAGGAGATATTGCCGTTGACGGAGGCATAAATCAGGATACGGCAAGTCCTGCTGTTTCTTGCGGCGCAAATATTTTGGCTTCGGGAAGCTGCGTTTTCTGCGCTGACAATCCCCGGCAAGTAATTCAAAACCTGAAAAAATGTTAGAAAGAATAAGGTTCGGCACTGATGGCTGGCGGGGTATAATCGGCAGGGACTTTAATTTAAAGAATGTCGAAGCCGTAGCCCAGGCTATCGCTGATTATTTAGGTCAAGGGTCAAGGGTCAAGGGTCAAGGGTCAAGAGTAGTGGTGGGTTATGATACCCGAAGGCTTTCCCGGGAAGCAGCCATGCGCATCGCCCGGGTCTTAACTGCCAATAAAATAAAGGTCATTCTTTCGGATAGGCCCCTGCCTACCCAGGCAGTGAGTTTTGCGGTGAGGCAAAACCGGTGCATTGCCGGAATTATGGTTACCGCCAGCCACAATCCTGCCCGCTTTAACGGCATCAAGGTAAAAGGGGGCTTTGGCGGGCCGGTGGAAAAAGAAATTACCGATAAGATTGAAAAGAACATCTTTAAACATACGCCTAATAAAATTCCTATTCACCTTGCCCAAAATAAAGGGCTTCTTAAAAGAAGCGACTTAGTCTCTGCGTACCTTAAGTTTTTGCAATCGTATCTTGATATGCCGCTTTTGAGAAAGGGCCGCCTGAAACTGCTTGTTGATTCTATGTACGGCACAGCCACTGGCTACATCGCCGGGGTTTTAAAAGACAGCGCCTGTAAGGTAACTACGATCCACCGCGACTTCGATTCCTTGTTCGGGGGAGTTAAGCCCGAGCCTATACAGAGCTGTTTAAAAGAGGCTTCTGCCGTAATTAGGAGAGGGCATTTCGATATCGGCCTGGCTACCGATGGGGACGGGGACCGCATTGCTGCCCTGGATTCTCAAGGCAGGTTCATCAGCCCGCAGCAGATCATTTCTCTATTGCTTTTGCACCTACTTCGGCACCGAAAGTTAAAAGGGGCAGTAGTAAAAACCATAGCCGGGACATCTCTTCTTGAGCGAATCGCCAAAAAATATAAACTAAAAATTTATGAGACGCCCATAGGTTTTAAACATATTTCCCGCCTTATGCAAAAGAAAAATATCTTAATCGGAGGAGAAGAGGCAGGGGGTATAGGGTTTAAAAATTATCTTCCGGAAAGAGACGGTATTCTGGCAGGCCTTTTGCTGTTAGAGATGCTGCTCGCCGAAAATAAGTCCATTGCGGCTTTATTAAAGGAAACAGAAAAGGAATTTGGCCGCTATTTCTATTTAAGAAAAGACCTCCAGTGCTCACCTCACGACAAAGATAAAGTAAAAGCAAGGCTGGTTAATCTTGGCAAACGAAAAAGCTTCTTCCGCATTAAGGTTAATAAAGTCAAGGCTCACGATGGATTAAAACTCTGCCTTGCAGGCGGCAGCTGGATTTTATTTCGCCTCTCCGGGACAGAGCCGGTTTTGCGCATCTACGCCGAGTCAGACAGCCTGGCCAAAACCAGGAGTCTTATCAGTGAAGGAGCGAGAGTATTGTCATTGCGAGCCCCAAAGGGGTGAAGCGACCGAGGACGAAATGTCCGAGGGAGTGCCGAGCCCTCCTGGGCGAGGCCAATCTCATAAGATGTACGAAAAAACCACCTTAAATAACGGATTGAACGTAGCCACGCACCATATGCCGGGCCGCCTCTCTGTTTCCCTGGGGCTCTGGCTGAAGGTAGGCGCAAGATATGAAGAGAAGAATATAAACGGCATCTCTCATTTCTTAGAGCACCTTCTGTTTAAAGGCACAGAAAAGCGCACTTGTGAAGAGCTCAAGCAATCTATTGAAGGCATTGGCGGTTCTCTCAATGCGTTTACTTCGCAGGAGTTAACCTGTTATCTGGCCAAAGTCCCGCACAAGTATTTGGCTTCGGCTTTAGATGTTCTTTTAGACATGGTTTTAAACGCCAGATTAGCGCCCAAAGACATTGAAACCGAACGCAAAGTCATTTTGGAAGAAATCAGGATGTATAAAGATTTGCCGGGGCACTTTGTTGTTGACCTTTTGACTGAACTCCTCTGGCCCGGGCAGCCTTTAGGCAGAAATATTGCCGGCGAGGCTGAAGCCGTCAGGGCAATAAACAGAAACCGGTTGCTTGCCTATAAAGATAAGTTTTATCAATTGAGTAATATTGCCGTCGTTGCCTGCGGTAATCTAAAACATAAGAGGCTTCTAAGAGAATGTCAAAAGTATAATTTACCTGCAAGGCTTTCGTTAAATGAATTTACGGAAGTTTGCCAAAGACAAAAAAAGCCCCAGCTAAGATTTCAGGTTAAAGATACAGAGCAGACACATCTGGCTTTAGGTTTGCATAGTTTACCCAGAAGCAGCCCCCAGCGCTTTTGCCTGGGGCTATTGCACATCATTTTAGGCGCAAATATGTCCAGCAGGCTGTTTCGGGAAGTCCGGGAGGAGCGGGGCCTGGCTTATGAAATCGGCACATCTTTGAAATTCCTGCAGGACACCGGGGCATTCGTTGTGCATGCCGGAATCGATAATCGCCGGGTCTCGGAGGCTCTGGAAGTTATTTTACAGCAGTTAAGAGAGCTTAAGAAAAACAAAGTTGGCAGGGAAGAGCTGATGCGGGCTAAGGAATATTATGTAGGGCAGTTACTCTTAGCCCTCGAGGATACAGCCGACCATATGCTTTGGCTGGGGGAAAATGTCGCCTCTCTAAATAAATTTCTCCGTCCCGAAGAAATTATCCGCCGCGTGAAGGAAGTAGAGCCCGATGATTTAAAGCGCCTGGCGAATAAAATTTTGCAAGAGCGCAGTTTAAACCTGGCCTTAATCGGCCCTTTAAAAGACAAAGATAAATTGCGCATTAAGGAAAGGTTGGTTCTTTGAATTGAAAGGTTCGTTTAAACTGTTTGATGTTTTCGGCATCGCTATCAAAATCCATTTTACCTTTCTCCTGCTTCCTCTTATATTCGGGCATTTTTACGGCCTGCGGGGAATCTTTCTCATCCTTTTTGTATTTTGCTGCGTAACCTATCACGAATTATGCCACAGTTTAC
>CAZPSS010000072.1:0-6140 GCA_964589565.1 uncultured Planctomycetia bacterium | reverse complement strand
ACTTACACCAAAGATTTAGCCAGGGCGATAAGCAGATTAATCGCTTCAACTGAGCGCTTAAGCGGCATTTACCATATCACTAATTTCGGCAGCTGCTCCTGGTATGAGTTTGCAAAAGAGATACTAAAAGTCAAAGGTGTAAAAGAGGTCGTTTTGGAGCCTGCCGCATCTGAAGAGGTCAATCGCCCGGCAAGGCGCCCAAAGATGTCTATTTTGGAAAATCAGCGCTATCAAGAACTTACAGGGGAGAAGTTAAGGCCCTGGCAAGATGCGCTGAAGGAGTATCTGTCGTGAGTAAGAGATTAACACATAAGATTAGAAATAAAAAAGCCAAAATAGCAGTCATCGGTTTAGGATACGTAGGCCTGCCCATCGCCCTTGAATTTGTCAAAAAAGGCTTTTTTGTATACGGGTTGGATAACAACAAGCACAGGGTGGACGATTTAATAAAAGGCAACTCTTATATAACCGATATCTCCTCAGTTAGTATAAAAACAGCCACAAGAAGCAAAAGATTCTTCCCAACTATAGAAAAGTCTATATTAAAAGAGTCAGATATTATAATTATATGCGTCCCTACGCCGCTTCGCAAAAGAAAGGTACCTAATATATCTTATATTATAAAAGCAAGCCGCACTATTGCCAGGTATCTGCGCCCATTTCAATTGATTATATTAGAGAGCACCACCTATCCGGGGACTACCAGAGACGTTGTCCTGCCTATCTTAGAAAAAAGGGGATTAAAGGAAGGTAAAGACTTTTTTCTGGCCTTTTCTCCGGAGAGAATAGACCCGGGCAACAATAGATACACCTTTGCCAAAATCCCTAAAATCGTAGGCGGCATAAGCAAAAAAGCAACAGAACTTACGAAAAGGCTCTATTGCGAGGCGATAGATAAGGTTATTCCTGTTTCTTCGGCAGAAACAGCGGAGGTAGTAAAACTCCTTGAGAATACATTCAGGATTGTAAATATAGGCTTAATAAACGAATTCGCTATGCTCTGCAATAAACTGAAGATAGATGTCTGGGAAGTAGTAGAAGCGGCAAAGACCAAACCCTTCGGTTTTATGCCCTTTTATCCCGGCCCGGGATGCGGCGGTCACTGTATTCCTGCGGATCCGTTGTATCTATCATGGAAAGCACGCAAGGTAGGTTTTAAAACTAAGATGATAGATTTAGCCGCAAAGACAAATCTCTTTATGCCCCATTATGTGGTACATAGAGCAGAGGCGCTGCTTAATGAAGGGAGTAAGGATATATCTGGGACAAAGATATTGATACTAGGCGTTACATATAAGAAGGATGTAAAAGACCTGCGCGAGTCGCCTGCGCTGGATATAATAGAGCTGCTGCAGAAAAAGAGAGCAACAGTCTCTTATTTTGATCCTTACATCCCACATCTTGATATAAACAGCATTCACTTAAAGAACACAAGGCTTACGCAGGCTAATATAAGAAAAAACGACTTGATCATCCTGGCCACCAATCATAACAGCTTTAATTACAGAATGATTGCCAAAAATGCTAAGTTAATTCTGGATACCCGTAACGCCTTCGGAATAAGAGGAATAAAAGCAAAACACATTATCAAGCTTTAGGATTAAGCCTGCCGGGCGGCAGGCAGGGAGTATTTATGTCGTTATATCTTGTCACAGGCGGAGCGGGATTTATCGGCTCCAATATCGTCGAGACTCTTGTAAAAAAGGGCGAAAAAGTCAGGGTTATTGATAATTTTGTCTCGGGAAAAAGAGAAAATTTAACCCCCTTTTTAGATAAGATAGAGTTAATCGAAGGAGATATTAGAGACCTTGACCTTTTAAAGAAGGTAACCAAAGGGGTAGATTATATATTGCATCAGGCGGCACTCCGTTCTGTTCCCAAATCAGTGGGGATCCCCTCCCTTATAACGAAGTTAATGTCAGCGGCACCTTGAATGTGCTCCTCGCCGCCAAAGAAGGGGGAGTAAAACGGGTAGTTTTTGCCTCCTCCAGCTCAATATATGGAGATACAGAGGTTTTTCCGGAAAAAGAGACTCATCTTCCTTTACCCATTTCGCCTTATGCTGCCTCCAAGTTAGCAGGAGAGCATTATTGCCACGTCTTCAGTAAAGTATATGGTTTAGAGACCGTGTCTTTACGTTATTTTAATGTCTTTGGACCCAGACAGAGTCTGGAAACCCAATATGCGGTGGTAGTGCCCAGATTTATTATCAATATGCTGAATAATGAATCACCGCCTGTTCATGGAGACGGCAGGCAATCGCGCGATTTTACCTACATTGATAATGTAGTCGCGGCAAATATTCTGGCGGCTACCACGCCAAAGATATCCGGCGAAGTCTTCAATATCGCCTGCGGAAAAGATTATACAGTCTTGGATTTAGTTAAACATCTAAATAAAATAATGGGCAAAGACTTAAAACCAAAATTTACCCCGCCCCGGCCAGGCGATGTGCCGCGGACGTTAGCGGATATCTCTAAGGCTCAAAAGCTATTAAAGTTAGAGATAAAAGTCAATTTTGAACAGGGCCTAAAAAAATCAGTAGAGTGGTTTAATGAACACGAAAAGGAATATGAAAATCCCAGTATTTGATTTAACAAGGCAATTTCAAGAGATTAAAGGCGAGATTAACAAAAGCGTAAAAGAAGTTTTAGTCAGCGGCTCTTATATTTTAGGCAAAAATGTTTCCCTTCTTGAAGAAGAGTTTGCCAAATATTGTGGAGTTAAGTATGCTGTCGGCGTGGCTTCTGGTACAGATGCTTTAAAGATAGCATTACGGGCCTGCGGCATAAAGGAGGGTGAGGAGGTAATTACGACTCCTTTTACTTTTGTAGCTACATCCGAAGCCATCCACAATATCGGCGCAAAAATAGTCTTTGCCGATATTGATTTGGACTCTTATACGATAGACCCACAAGAGATAGAGAAGAAGATTAATAAAAAGACCAGAGCTATACTCTGTGTTCATCTCTACGGACAACCTTGCAATATGCAAGCTATCACAAAACTTGCCCACCAATACCGTCTAAAATTAATTGAGGATTGCGCTCAAGCTACAGGCGCAGAATATGTTTTTTCAGAAACCAAAAAACCCAAACCGAAAACCAGAAAGGTGGGTTCAATTGGCGATGCCGGTTGTTTTAGTTTTTACCCTACCAAAAACTTAGGTGCATATGGCGATGGAGGCATGATAATAACTAACATCAAACAAATTGCCGAAAAAGCAAAGATGCTCAGGGCTCACGGAAGCAAGAGCAAATACGAACACGTTATCCATGGTTGCAACAGCCGTCTGGATGAATTACAAGCGGCTATTTTGCGCACAAAACTTAGATATCTGGACAAATGGAATAAAGCCCGGCGGGAAAATGCTATGTATTACAACAAGAAATTATCCACCTTGGAAGAAAGAAGGTTTATTACCCGGCCCAAAGAGCAAAAGAACACAAAGCATGTTTATCATCTTTATGTGCTTAGAGTAAGAAAGAGAACCGCTCTAATGAACTTTTTAAAATTGCGGGGCATTGGCACGTCTTTCCATTATCCTATCCCGCTTCATCTGCAGAAGGTATATAAAGGATTAGGCTATTGCCGCAGCGATTTTCCAAAGACCGAACGTGCCGCCAAAGAAATAGTCACCTTTCCTCTTTATCCGGAACTGAAGAAGAAAGAGATAGATTATATTGTAGGGGCATTATACCAAAAATACGTTGACAAGTTGTAAAAAATACAGTATAATTTACAACAGGGTGTAATTTCATTATGAGGCTCAGATGAGAGATATATTTCCAAGATGGATTGAGAAAAAGCTAAGAGGTAGGGAGTCAAAGGGTAAAATCAAACTGCTATTTGGTGCAAGACAAACCGGAAAGTCTACTCTCTTGAAGCAACTATTTAAACCAGGTGCCATTATAATAAACTTGCAGGATAGAAGTGAAAGACAGCGATTTGAGCGTCAGACGGATGAACTTGTGCGAATGCTCAGGGCTATAGGCAAACCCAAAATGGTGTTAATAGATGAAATCCAGAAAGTTCCGGCCTTATTAGATGATATTCAGATGATTTATGATGAATTCCCGGACAAATTTGAATTCATCATTACAGGCAGTTCTGCCCGCCGCTTGCGCGGAGTTTCAGCAAATCTTCTACCGGGACGAGTGCATCAGTATCATATTTTTCCGGTTATTTTGGATGAGAGGAATCTGGATAGAAAACCGGCATTACTTCCGTTACCTCTTAAGAGAAATTGGGATCCGGGGTTTCCAGCGGCTGCGCTAGAAGAAATGCTTCTATATGGCAGCCTTCCTGGTGTTATTCGGGAAACAAGACATTCGCGTAAGGCAACGCTGGAAGCCTATTCTGAAATATATTTAGAAGAAGAAATTCGTAAAGAGGCATTGGTGCGGCAGATAGGGCCGTTTGCACGGTTTTTAGAACTGGCAGCATTGGAATCGGGAAATATTATGAATCTTACCGGAGTGTCTCAACAGTCAGGTGTAGCAGTAGCTACTTTACGCACATTTTATCAGGTATTGGTGGATACATTTGTGGGCTACTGGTTAATGCCTTTTTCTACGCGTTCGCGCAGGAGATTGCTTACCACACCTAAATTCTATTTTTTTGATACAGGTGTCCGCAATACTCTGGCACGCATTCCTCTTACGGAAGATGTCTTGCGCCTGCAGGCAGGAACGCTGTTTGAACAATGGGCCGCTACAGAACTATGGCATCGCTGTAATTATCTGGGCAGGGAATATCGATTATCATTCTGGCGAACGGTTTCGGGTTCAGAAGTCGATTTGGTATTGGAGACCCCCAAGGAGGTTATACCGATAGAAATTAAGTGGACTACATCACCTCAGGTGTCTGATGTCCGAGCGCTTGAAACATTCTTAAATACTTATCCTAAAATTGCACATCGTGGATTTATAGTTTGCAGAATACCTCATAGGCTACAGATTACAAAACATATTCTGGCTATACCATATAGAGATTTGTAACATTATCTCCTTTTCTTACACTTTTTTGAAGAGACAAAAATGAAAAAAGTTTTGATTACAGGAGGGGCCGGCTTTATCGGCTCACATTTATGCGAAAGATTGATTAAAGAAGGTTATCGGGTTATCTGTATGGATAACCTGATTACCGGAAAAAAAGAGAACATTTCCCATCTTTTAAATAATCCTAATTTTAAATTTATCCAGCATGATGTCTCAAAATATATCAATATAGAGGAAGATTTGGATTATATCCTGCATTTTGCCTCTCCCGCTAGCCCCATAGATTATCAGCTCTATCCTATTCAGACTTTAAAAGTGGGTTCTCTGGGCACCCACAATACTCTTGGTTTGGCTAAGGCAAAGAAAGCAAAATATTTGTTGGCTTCAACCTCCGAGGTTTACGGCGACCCTTTGGTCAATCCCCAAAAAGAAGACTATTGGGGTAACGTCAATTGCGTCGGGCCGCGCGGCGTTTACGACGAGGCAAAGCGTTTTGCCGAAGCCATTACTCTGGCTTATCACCGCACGCATAAGATAGATACCAAAATTGCCCGTATCTTTAACACCTTTGGCGAAAGGATGCGCAAAGATGACGGCCGTGCCGTGCCCAATTTCATTACTCAGGCGCTCAACAATCAACCCTTAACCATCTATGGTGATGGTTCGCAAACGCGCAGTTTTTGCTACATTGATGATTTAGTTGACGGTATTTATAAGTTGATGCTCTCCGGCCTTAACGAACCAGTCAATCTGGGTAATCCTAATGAGATAACTATTTTGAACCTGGCGAAGAAGATAATTAAATTGGCTAACAGCAAAAGCAAAATTGTCCATAAGCCCCTGCCGGTAGACGACCCTAAAATAAGGTGCCCGGATATCGAGAAGGCAAAGAGTGAGCTTTCTTGGTTACCCCAGGTGAACTTAGAAGAGGCCCTGATAAAGACCATAACCTGGTTCAAAAATACCTTAAGCAGTTAAAGAGACTATGTCAAGCCGCTGCTCCCATTTAATATATAAAAAACCAATCTTGAAAATAATATTTAAATATATTGCAAAAGACGACTGCCTAATCTTTCTTTTCGGCTCTCTTGCCCAAAACAAAATTTACCCCAGTTCCGACATAGATATAGGAATTGTCTG
>CAZPSS010000071.1:0-6143 GCA_964589565.1 uncultured Planctomycetia bacterium | reverse complement strand
GATGAGCCGGTCTCTTCTTTAGATGTTTCCGTGCAGGCGCAAATCATCAACCTGTTTTATGAACTGCAGGAAAGATTGGGCCTCTCATATCTTTTCATTACCCACGATTTAAACGTTACAAGACAGGTAAGCGACGATGTAGCCGTGATGTATCTGGGCAAGATTGTGGAGAAGGCTGCCAATACAGACCTGTTTACCCATCCCAAACACCCCTATACCAGGGCCCTGCTTGAGGCGATGCCTGTCTCCGACCCCGCAGAGCGAAGAAAAAAGGCGCCTTTAAAAGGCGAGGCCCCCTCGGCGCTTAATCCTCCTTCGGGCTGCCGCTTTCGCACACGCTGCCCTTATGTTATGGATATCTGCGCCCGACAGGAACCCCCATTAAAAGAAATCAGCTCCGCCCATACCGTCGCCTGCCACCTGCATTCCTAAAAAGCGCCTGACCCCTTTTAGCGCCTTTTTTATTAAAAAAGTTGTTTTTTTCTTTACGTCAGAGGTATAATGTAAACGTGATGGTTAAACTTGGTTATTTAACAGATAGGTTAAACCGCTCGGTGGTATTGAAGCGGGCTTGAGGATGCGCTGGCAATGAATCTACTTTTTGGCGTACATAATCACCAGCCGGTAGGAAATTTTGAGCATGTCTTTAAAAAGGCAGCACGGGATTGCTACTGCCCCTTTGCGCAGGCCCTCTACAACTATCCGCAGGTTAAGGCCACCCTTCATTTCAGCGGCTCTCTGATAGACTGGCTGCTCAAGAACGAACCAGGGCTTTTAGAGAAGGTTAAGGAGATGGTTAAGCGCGGGCAGGTGGAAATTCTGACCGGCGGCTACTACGAGCCCATTTTGTCCATTATTCCGGAGAGAGACAGGCTGGGGCAAATCAATATGCTCAGCAGTTTCATCAGGGATTATTTTGAGTATGAGCCCAGGGGGATGTGGCTCGCAGAGAGGGTCTGGCAGCCGCAGCTTGTAAAATCCTTAAGCCGGGCCGGCGTTAAATATACCCTTCTTGATGATTTTCACTTTCGCTATGCCGGGGTAAAAGAAAAAAACCTGTCCGGTTATTATGTTACCGAAGAGCAAGGCTGCAGGCTGGCCGTATTTCCTATCAGCAAAGACTTAAGATACAGCATTCCTTTTTCCGCGCCTTCCTGGCCCATTGAATACTTCAGGAGCAAATCCCGCCGTAATGCAAATGCCGCGGCAATAATTGTGGATGACGGAGAGAAATTCGGCCTCTGGCCGGGCACGCATAAATGGGTTTACGGCAAGAAGTGGCTGGAGAAATTTTTCCAGTTGCTGCTCACGAATGAAGATTGGTTAAAGACAGAAACTATCAGCGAATATATGCAGAAACACGAGCCTCTGGGCTGCTGCCATATTCCCCCTGCCAGTTATGAAGAGATGATGTCCTGGTGCGGCGGGCCGTTTGAAAACTTTTTTGTCAAATATCCGGAAGCCAACAACCTGCATAAGCGGATGCTTTATGTAAGTGAAAGAGTGAATAGAGATTGCTTCGCTTCGCCCCCTTCGGGGACTTCGCTCGCAATGACGGAAAAAGATAGTAGAGAGGCCAGAAGATACCTCTATAAGGGGCAGTGCAATTGTTCCTACGGGCACGGCGTATTCGGGGGAATATATTTAGGGCATATCAGGCATGCGGCCTATAAAAATCTCATTATTGCGCAATCGCTTATTGAAAAGAAAAGGCCTGCTCCCTGGGTAGAGGCGGAAGTTTTTGATTTTGATAAAGACGGGGCCGATGAGATAATTCTAAAGAATCCGTTATTGAATATCTTTGTCGCTCCCCGGCAGGGAGGAGCTATCTTTGAGCTGGACTATAAGCCCGGGGCTGTTAATTTAACGGATGCGATGACCAGAAGGCCCGAGGCCTATCACGAAAAGATCAAAAACAGGCTTAAAAAATCATTTCCATTGAAGAAAAAAGTATTGGAGAATATCCATGATTTGCTGGGCAGTAAAGAAAAGGGCCTGGAGAAATTTTTGATTTATGACTCTTACAGGCGCCTTTCGCTTCTGGACCACTTTTTTCCCGCGGGGCTGACTCTTGAAGGCCTTAAGGATGCCCGCTATGAAGAGCTGGGAGATTTTATCAATGCCCAATATTCAGTCAGGCAGAAAAAGGAAAACCAGGCTATATCTCTAATTTTACAGAGAGAAGGAAAGATAAATTATAACGGCAAGAAAATACCTTTAGCCGTAAGCAAGGAATTATCTTTAAACGCGCAAGAGGCGCAGTTTTCCATTAAATATCAACTGAGGAATTTAAGCGCCGAGCCTTTAGACATAGTTTTTGGCGTTGAATTTAATATTTCGGATGCAGGCCGCGGGGACGCCGCAGGCGGCATAGAGCGCGCCTTTCATTTTGATAAAAAGACCGGGTTTTGGACATACCCCTTAGAGACCGTTTCTGCTTCCGAATCAGGATTTGAGCGTAATTACCAGCAGACGGTAATCCTGCTCCACTGGCCGCTGCGATTAGAAACGTCCTGGGAGACAAGAATTTATTGTAATCCGGCCGATATTTGGTTATAATAAGACGGAGGTAAAAAAATGATTGAGAAGATGAGTTCTTTTCTTAATGTCATTCCTGTTCAGTTTTTGCTGATTGCCGCAGCTATTTATCTTCTGGGTATTTTAATCATCAGCCTGATAAACAGGCAGGTAAAAGACCTGCGCAGGCGCCACACTGCGCGCAAAATTACCTTTTATGCAACTGTGTTGAGTATTTTAATATTTTCGGTATTGTTCTGGCTGGAAGGGGTAAAGTCCGTAGCTGTAGTAATCAGTATCATCGGCGCCGGCCTTGTAGTGGCTCTGCAGGAGGTAATTCTTTGTTTTGCCGGCTGGCTTTTGATAATCTTTAAGCGGCCTTTTACCGTGGGAGACCGTGTGGAAATCGGCGCGGTTAAGGGAGACGTCATTGATGTGCGGATGTTCCAAACTGCTTTACTTGAGGTAGGTAACTGGGTTGGCGCCGAGCAGAGTACGGGCAGAGTAGTTCATATTCCCAACAGCAATGTTTTTAAAGAAAAGGTGTTTAACTATACCAAGGGCTTTGAATTTATCTGGAGCGAAATCAAGGTGAGCGTTACCTTTGAAAGCAACTGGCAAAAGGCCAAGGAGATTATTTTAAATCACGCAAATCCCGAAATAGATAAGCTTTTGCCAAAGGTGCACGACTCGATTCAAAAGATGGCCCAGGAATATATGATTCATTATGAAAAGTTTACCCCAATTGTCTATGTCAATATCGTGGATTCCGGTATACAGCTTAGCCTGCGCTATCTAACGCAGGTGCGCAACAGGCGCTTTAGCGAAGACCGGATATCCCGGGCCATCCTGGAAGACTTTGCCCGCGAAAGCGATATTCACTTCGCTTATCCTACTTACAGGATTGTTAAATGAACAAGGTACTCACATTTGTTATGGCGGGAGGGAAGGGCGAGAGGCTTTTTCCTCTGACAAGAGAAAGGACCAAGCCGGCGGTTCCCTTCGGGGGCATTTACCGGATTATTGATTTTACTTTAAGCAATTGCATAAATTCCGGCCTGCGCAAGGTCTGCGTGCTTACCCAGTATAAATCCAGTTCACTTAACCATCATCTGATTAAAGGCTGGAATATGCTGAATAGCGAGCTGGGCGAATATATTGACGCGGTGCCTGCTCAGCAAAGAATCGGGGAGTCCTGGTATTTGGGCACTGCCGATTCTATTTATCAAAACCTCTATTTGGTCAATGAGGAGCTTCCCGAGTATGTCCTTATCTTAGCCGGCGACCATATTTACAAAATGAATTACGCCCGGATGATCGAATCTCATCGCCAAGAACGCGCCGACCTTACCGTGGCGGTTGTAGAAATGCAGGGAAATCACACCCGCAATTTAGGCGTTTTTGAGGTTGATGAGCAAATGCGCGTTAAGGGATTTGAGGAAAAACCGGATGCGCCAAAGACTATCCCCGGCAAGAGCGGCCCTGTTTACGCCTCAATGGGCATATATGTTTTTAACCGCCGCACTCTGATTGAGGAACTGGAAGAAGATGCCGCAATGAAGGAAAGCGCGCACGACTTTGGCAAAAACCTGATTCCCCAGATGCTCAGGAAACAAAAAAAGATTTTTGCCTATAATTTTAAAGAGCTGCACACAGGCCGGCCTGGTTACTGGAGAGATATAGGAGATATCGAGGCGTATTACCAGGCCAATATGGATTTGGTGAAGGTTACTCCCGAGTTTAACCTCTACGATAGAGATTGGCCTATTCGCACCTGTCAGGAGCAGTTTCCGCCGGCGAAGACACTCTGGAGCGGGGAAGATGATAAAAAGCGCATCGGCCAGGCCCTCAATTCTCTTATTGCCAACGGCTGTATTATCAGCGGCGGCCTGGTGAACAGCTCTATTCTTTCTTCGGCTGTGCGCATTAATAGTTTTTCGCAGGTTACCGACTCTATTCTTATGGAAGGCGTAGATGTGGGCAGGCGCGCCAAGGTCCGCCGGGCTATTGTTGACAAAAATGTGAAGATTTCGCAAGGCGCTTTGATTGGCTATAATTCGGCGCAAGACAAGAAAAGGTTTACGGTTACCGAATCCGGGATTGTTGTCCTGCCTAAGGGAAACGTTGTATAGGTTAAATGAAGGTATTTTATGGGATTGAGATGCTTCGCTTGCGCTCAGCATCAATCCATGAAGGTATTTTATGGGATTGACTATTACCGAAAAGATATTATTAGCGCATACAAATAAAAAGGGCATTTCTCCGGGAGAGTTTATTAATGCCGATGTAGATTTGGCCCTGGGTAACGATATTACTGCTCCCATTGCTATCCAGAAATTTAAAGCGGCCGGGGCAAAGAAGGCCTTTAATAAGGACAAAGTTGTCCTGGTTTGCGACCACTTTGTTCCTAATAAAGATGCGCAGAGTGCCCGGCAGTGCCGGATGCTGGAAGATTTTGCCCGGGAGCTTAAGCTTAGGCATTTTTATCCTTTGGGTGCCGGCGGCATCGAACATGTGCTTCTGCCTGAGCTGGGATTGGTTTTGCCCGGAAGCCTGGTTATAGGAGCAGATTCGCATACCTGTACTTACGGCGCATTGGGAGCATTTTCTACGGGGGTAGGCTCAACGGACTTGGCCGCGGCCTGGATTACCGGAAAGGTGTGGCTGCGCGTTCCGGAAACAATTAAATTTATCTATACAGGTAGATTGAATAAATGGGTGGGCGGCAAGGACCTTATTCTTCATACTATCGGCGCTATCGGCGTTTCCGGGGCCTTGTATAAGGCGATGGAGTTTAGCGGCCCTGTAATCAGGCGGTTATCTATGGACGGCAGGTTTACGATGTGTAATATGGCTATCGAGGCCGGGGGTAAATCAGGGATAATTGAGCCTGATGGAATTACTCAAGAATACATCAGGTCAGTTCACAGTTCACAGTTCACAGTTCACAGAAAAAAAATATACAAAAGCGATAAGGATGCCGGCTATTGCGATATAAAAGAATATGATGTCAGCAAATTGGAGCCGCAGGTGGCTTGCCCGCATTTGCCCGGTAATGTAAAGCCGGTAAGTAAATTAAAAAAGGTCAGGATTGATCAGGCAGTAATCGGCTCCTGCACAAACGGGCGCATTTCTGATTTGGCGCTTGCGGCCGGGGTCTTGAAGAATAGAAAGGTTAACTCCAGAGTAAGGTTGCTGGTTTTTCCCGGCACTCAACAGATTTATCGCCAGGCCTTAAAAGCAGGATTAGCGGATATATTTGTTAAAGCCGGCGCAGCTTTTTGTCCGCCTACCTGCGGGCCGTGTCTTGGCGGACATATGGGTGTTTTGGGAGAGAATGAGACAGCCATTGCCACCACCAACCGCAATTTTTGCGGCCGAATGGGAGCCTTGAGCAGTAAGGTGTATCTGTCCAACCCGGCAGTGGCCGCCGCCAGCGCAATAAAAGGAAGGATAGCTCATCCTGAAGAGATTTAACGTTTTCCCGTCATTGCGAGGAGCGGAGCGACGAAGCAATCTCAACTTTGCTTCGGTGTTTTTTGTCCGCCCGCTGAGATTTTTTTTGCCGAGCGTATGCCTGCCTCGGCGTTAGTTCACGCGGGGACGCTCGTTTTGCCCCAGCGTGG
>CAZPSS010000070.1:0-6356 GCA_964589565.1 uncultured Planctomycetia bacterium | reverse complement strand
ACACAAAGAAGGCGCTGGAGAAGGCAAGAGGCTTGATTGAAAAGATTGCCGAGTTAGAAAGATTGGATAAACATATCCGCTCGGTGAAGGTGAGATTTGAGTAAGGAGTTGTAAAAAATGGCCAAGATGAGGATTGCGAAGGTAAAAAGGAAAACCAGGGAAACGAATATTCAGGTTAAGTTGAATGTTGATGGGCAGGGCAGGTCAAAGATTGATACGGGGATTGCCTTTTTAAACCATATGCTGGAGTTGTTTGCTAAACACGGCCTTTTTGATTTAGAGATTAGGGCCAAAGGCGACCTGGAAGTGGATATCCATCACACCAATGAAGATATCGGAATCTGTCTGGGGCAGGCCTTTAATCAAGCTCTGGGAAAAAGAAAAAAGATTTGCCGGTTTGGCGAGAGGACCATTCCTATGGACGAGGCATTAGTGCAGGTGAGGGCAGTGGTAGATATAAGCGGCCGGCCTTTTTTTAATAACATTAAGTCAGAGAAAGCATATCAAGAAAAAGGTGTTCAGGGCGGATATAATTTAGAATGCGCGCGCCACTTTTTCCGGGCCCTGGTAAGCCATTTTCCTATTACGATGCATATCTCTATCCTGGAGGCGGGAGGCGATACGCACCATCTCCTGGAAGCGATTTTTAAGGCTGTTGCACGCGCCTTAGATGAGGCAACACAGATTGACAGACGGGTAAAGGGGATCCCTTCTACTAAAGGAGGTTTGTAAAATGCTACTCATTCCCGCCATTGACCTTAAAGACGGAAAGGTGGTTCGCCTGTTGCAGGGCAGATACACAGAGCCCGTAGTTTACTCTCACGACCCTGTGGAAACAGCCAAGACCTGGCAGAAGGAAGGCGCAAGGCGCCTGCATATCGTAGATTTGGACGGCGCATTAGCCGGTGAGCTTAGGAATACTTATGTGCTTCGCGAAATTATCGGAACTCTGAATATTCCCGTGCAGTTCGGCGGCGGTTTAAGGACGAGAGAAGATATTGCGGCAATTTTAAGTATGGGCGCCAAATGGGCAATTTTAGGCACCATGGCCTGTGAAGAAATAGACTTTGTAAAGGAAATAATTACCGAATTTGGCGAGCAGATTATTATCAGTATCGATGCGAAATTCAAAAAAGTAGCTGCTCGCGGCTGGACAGAGCTTACTGAAATAGAAGATGTAACGTTAATTAAGCAAATGCAGAAAATAGGGGTAACGTCCTTTGTTTACACCGATATCTCCCGCGATGGGACCTTGGCCGGTCCGGATACCGAAGGGATTAAAAGGATTCTGGAGGAGACCGGCGCTGCCATATTTTATTCCGGCGGAATTTCCAGCTTAGAAGACGTCAAAAAGCTTTTGACTTTAAAGGAGCAGGGCTTAACCGGCATAATTATCGGCAAGGCCCTATATGAGAATAAATTCCATTTAAACCAGGCAATAAAAGTAACAGGAGGAGGCCTTGGAAGTTAATCTATTGCTGAAAAAGATAAAATTTGACCGGCGAGGGCTTATTCCGGTAATTATTCAAGATGCCGGGACTGCTCAAGTTTTGATGCTGGCCTATATGAACCGCCAGGCGCTAATTAAGACCTTCAAGAGCGGCAAGGCGCATTTTTGGAGCCGTTCACGAAGGAAACTCTGGCTAAAAGGAGAAACTTCGGGACATATTCAAAGCGTGCGCCAAATCTTTTTAGATTGCGACGGTGATACCTTATTACTTAAGGTTAGACAAATTGGAGCAGCCTGTCACACAGGCTATTACTCTTGTTTTTATAGAAGGATAAACTCAAAGACGGGAAAGGCCAAAACAATGGGGAAAAAAATCTTCAATCCCAAAAGAGTATACTAACTATGTACTATCCATCAAAAAAGGAATTTATTAAAAAGGCCCGTCAGGGGAACCTCATCCCGGTCTATAAGGAGCTTTTAGCGGATTTAGAGACCCCGGCCTCCGCTTTCTTAAAGCTGGAGCAGGGAGAATACTCCTACCTTTTAGAATCGGTAGAGGGAGGGGAATTCCTTGCCCGTTATTCATTTCTGGGCTCAAACCCTGCGCTCATTTTTCAAAGCAGGGGTAAAGAGGTGAAGATTATTCAGGGAAAAAGAATCAAAAAGATTAAATCCCCTGACCCCTTAGCCGAGCTCAAAAGGTTGATGCAGCAATATAAATTTGTGCCGGTAGAGGGTCTACCCCGTTTTTGCGGGGGGCTGGTGGGATTTATGGGTTATGATATGGTCAGGTTCTTTGAGAAAATCCCGGACTCAAACCCCGATGACTTAAATATTCCCGATTGCCTTTTTCTTCTTACCGATACTATTTTAATCTTTGACCATAGCGGACGCACCATCAAGCTCATCAATAATGTCCATCTTAAAGGGAAAAGGAGCAGAGAGAACATTCTGGCGGCATACGAAAAAGCGGTCAGGAAAATAGAAGACATTGCCGTCAGGTTAAAGCGCCCTCTAACAAAACCTCCCCGGCCAACTGTTGGGCATAAGAAAAACCATAAGATAAAATCAAACCTGACTCAAAAGAGATTTACCGCGCTGGTAAGAAAGGCAAAGGCCTACATCAGGGAAGGTGAGATTGTTCAGGCAGTCCTCTCCCAACGCTTTGCGCTGAAGTTTAGCGCTCCCCCTTTTAATATTTACCGCGCGCTTCGCTCCATAAATCCTTCTCCCTATATGTTCTATTTAAAACTTAAGGATTTTCATCTGATAGGCTCTTCACCCGAACTTTTCGTGCGTTGCGAAGAAAACGAGGTGGCGGTCCGGCCCATTGCCGGGACGCGTCGGCGCGGCCGGGATGAGCGGGAAGACAAAAAGCTTACCGCCCAGTTATTAGCCGACCCTAAAGAGCGGGCGGAGCACATAATGCTGGTAGACTTAGGCCGCAATGATATCGGCCGGGTGGCAAAATTCGGCAGTGTTCAGCTTAAAGAGCTGATGGTTATTGAAAAATATTCCCATGTGATGCATATTGTCAGCGAAGTTAAAGGTAAGCTTCGTCGGGATAAAGATATCTTTGAATTAATCAGGGCCTGTTTTCCGGCCGGGACAGTAAGCGGCGCCCCCAAAATCAGGGCAATGGAAATCATTGATGAGCTGGAGAATGTGAGGCGCGGCCCTTACGCCGGCCTTGTAGGTTATTTTAGTTTTTCCGGTAATTTAGATTCCTGCATTACTATCCGCACCATCCTGGTGAAGGATAAGACCGCATACATTCAGGCCGGCGCAGGTATAGTAGCGGACTCACAGCCAGCAAGGGAATATCAGGAGACGAAAACCAAGGCCAGGGCGCAGGTTCTGGCGCTGGAGCTGGCTGAGAAGGGAAACCTTGTATGATTTTGTTAATCGATAACTACGACTCATTTACCTACAACCTGGTGCAGTATTTCGGCGAGTTGGGTGAGAAGGTGCGGGTGTTCAGGAATGATAAGATTTCGCCGGGAGCTCTCGCCGGGCTTCGGCCGGAAAAAATAGTAATTTCCCCCGGCCCGGGCCGGCCCAAAGATGCCGGCATATCCTGCGCGCTTATCCGCCATTTCTACCGGAAGATTCCCATTCTGGGGATATGCCTTGGCCATCAGTGCGTGGGGCAGGTTTTTGGAGCAAAGATTGTGCGCGCCAGGCAGTTAATGCACGGGAAGACTTCCCTCATCTACCATAACGGCAAGACCGTTTTTAAAGGAGTAAAAAGTCCCTTTGCTGCTACGCGTTATCACTCACTTATAGTGCAGAGGAAGAATTTACCCCGTTGTTTAGAACTGATTGCCCGGACTAAAGAGAGGGAGATTATGGGCTTAAAACACCGGGATTTCCCTGTATGGGGTTTGCAGTTTCATCCGGAGTCAATCTTAACTAAAGAAGGAAAGAAAATTATAAAAAATTTCTGTCAAATGTAGTCTGCCGATTTATCGGCTGGTTATGGAGCAAACAAGATATTAAAATGATAAAAGAGGCTATTGACAGATTAATAGAGAAAAAAGACCTGCCGCACGATATAATGAGGCAGGCGGTGGAAGAGATTATGTCCGGAAGAGCAGCCTCCGCCCAAATTGCGGCATTTCTTACGGCCCTTCGCTTAAAAGGTGAAACAGTTGAAGAAATTACTGCGGCTGCGGAAATTATGCGCAGACATGTGACTAAAATAGAGACGGAGGAAAAGTTCCTTTTAGATACCTGCGGCACAGGGGGAGATAAAACAGGCACCTTTAACATTTCTACGATTAGCGCTTTGGCGGCCGCAGGGGCGGGCATTATGGTGGCTAAGCACGGCAATAAATCCGTTTCCAGTAAATGCGGAAGCGCCGACCTGCTAATCGAGCTGGGTGTTAAGGTGGATATTGGGCCGCAGAGAATAGAGCAGTGTTTGGCTGAAATCGGATTTGGTTTCTTATATGCCCCGTTATTGCATCAAGCAATGAAATATGCTATGCCTGTGCGCCGGGAAATGGGCATCAGGACAATCTTTAATATTCTCGGGCCCCTAACCAATCCTGCAGGCGCTAATTTCCAGCTTCTGGGAGTTTATGCGCCAGGCCTGACAGAGGTTTTAGCGAAGGTTCTGAAAAATTTGGGTTCAAAGCATGTTTTGGTTGTGCACGGCGAAGACGGCCTCGATGAAGTAACCACAACAGGCCCGACCCAAATCTCCGAGCTTAAAGAGGGCCGGGTTAAGACTTATAAAATAAGCCCGGCTGATTTTGGGATTAAGACGGCAAGGCCTCAAGACCTAAAAGGAGGCGATGCCCCCTTTAACGCTAAAATAGCCTATGATATATTAAAGGGCAAAAACGGCCCCCGGCGCGATATCGTTTTGCTCAATGCCGGATGCGCTATCTATGCAGTGGATAAAGCCGCTTCCATAAAGGAAGGCATTGCTAAGGCGGCTGAGTCCATTGACGCAGGAGAAGCCTTAAAGAAGCTGGAACTCTTGAAAGAGTTTACTAATAAATGATTTTAGATAAAATCATTGAGGAGAAGAAGAGGGAGATTGAGCAGGCGAGGGCAAAAGTCCCTCTGCAAAAGTTAATTAAAAAATCTGCTAATTTTGTTGGTCAATTAAGAGGTTT
Organism: uncultured Planctomycetia bacterium; assembly: GCA_964589565.1. Lineage (GTDB taxonomy): Bacteria > Omnitrophota > Gorgyraeia > JAFGHF01 > JAFGHF01 > CAZPSS01. The sequence continues at coordinate 1,280 of CAZPSS010000070.1, read as the reverse complement.
TAAAGAGGCAATTTCACGGCCGGGCCGGATTAACTTAATTGCCGAGCTCAAGAAGGCTTCTCCTTCTAAAGAGATATTGAGGAAGGACTTTGACCCGCTTGAAATTGCTAAGAGTTATGAGTCTTCGGGCGCTGCGGCTTTATCCGTCCTGACCGATAAAAAGTTTTTTCAGGGCGAGCTTGCCCATCTTAACGCTGTTCGGAAAGCGGTAAATCTGCCGATTTTACGCAAAGACTTTATTATTGATGAGTATCAAATTTATGAGTCTGTTTGCGCCGGGGCCGATAGCGTTCTTTTAATTGCGCAATTGTTATCAGAGGAGCAGTTGGAGCAGTTTTCCCGCTTGTGCGTTAAGCTTAATCTGGATGAAGTTTGCGAAGTGCATAACGAAGAGGATTTAGATAAGGTTTTGCGCCGGGATATAGAGGTTATTGGAATAAACAACCGTAACCTGCAGACATTTGAAGAAGACCTGCAGGTCAGCGCCCGATTAGCCAAAAAAATTCCCAAAGGTAAAATAGTTATCAGCGAAAGTGCGATTAAGACCTCCGGGGATGTAAATTTTTTGCAAGGTTTAGGAGTAAATGCTGTTTTAATCGGCGAAGCCTTTATGCGCAGCGAAGATATAGAGGCGAAGGTTAGAGAGCTGATGTATGGTAAAGGTTAAGATTTGCGGAATAACCAACACTGATGATGCTGTGTGGGCGGCTAATTTAGGCGCTGATTATCTGGGTTTAATATTTGCCCGGGATTCAAAACGCAAGGTAAGCCTGGAGCGCGCGAAAGAAATTGCCGACGCAGCCCCGCCCTATATAAAAAAGGCAGGGCTTTTTGTCAACGAAGAGCCCAAGGTGATAGATAAAGTTTTAGCGCTTTGCCGGCTCGACATACTGCAATTTCACGGAGAAGAAAGCCCCGATTATTGTGAGCAGTTTAAAGGAAAAGCAGAAGTTATCAAGGCCTTCAGGCTCAAAGATGAAGAAAGTCTAAGTCAGATTTCCCAATACGATGTGGATTTTTATCTTTTAGATGCATTTGTCGAAGGCGAACAGGGCGGCACAGGACAGATTTTTAATTGGGATTTAGCAATAAAGATTAAGGAATTTGGCCGGCCGATATTCCTGGCCGGGGGCCTTAATCCTGATAATGTTGCGCAGGCAATCAAAAAAGTGCAACCTTATGCCGTAGATGTTTCTTCGGGAGTAGAAAGCTCACCGAGAAGAAAAGATGTTGAGCTAATGCGAGAATTTATCGATAAGGCAAGGAAGGTAAAATGAAAA
>CAZPSS010000069.1:0-6448 GCA_964589565.1 uncultured Planctomycetia bacterium | reverse complement strand
GGCCTGTCTGCCAAAAGAGCTCCCGGGAGATAAATAAAGAAATTTCCTTCTTTTCCTCAGGGCTTATACTAATAAACTTTATGCCGAAGCCGCTTCTGACGCTGCGCGCAGCGCGGGACTTCCTGTTTACCCAGACGATCTTGGCCTTAGGTTTTATGCTCCGGGCGCGGCCTAAAAGTTCAAACTCCAAATCCAGGAGACTGTCCTTGCCCAAAGCAAGAGTCTCATCCTGCACAAGGTCGGTTTCAACAAATAGCCCGCCTTCGCTAATATTCCTGCTCAGGGCTTCAAATCTTCCGCCGGAAGCAGCAGGCGCGGCAAATCTCACCGGCAGGCTTTTCTCTAATCGCAGTGATTCTCTTCTTTCCATATTATTATTATTATAGCACAGATTAGCGCAGATTTGTCATTGCGAGCGAAGCGAAGCAATCTCAAACGTGGAGATTGCGCAACCTGTTGCGAGCCCGTCCTGAGATTGCTTCGGTCGCTTTGCTCCCTCGCAATGACGGGCGAAGCAATCCCGCTCCTCGCAATGACAGCTTTGATGTCCATCTGTGCTCATCTGTGCTTCATCCCATCGTTACTTCTACTTTGTGCAGTTTTCCGTCGGAGAAGGCAGGTATAAGGCTGCCCTCTAAAGGCCTTTTGTCCACTAAAATCTTCTTTATGCCCCGGCAAACTCGATGCGGATTCTTCACTTCTATTTCATAGATACTGCCTCTAAACGGGCGTCTGACCTTGAAACCCTTCCACTGCTTTGGAATACAGGGGTCAATGCGCAAGCCGGCAAATTCCCGGCGGATGCCTAAAAGATGCTCCGTCCCGGCCATAAAGTTCCAGCCGGCAGCGCCGGTAATCCAGGTAAATGCGCCTTCGCCGTAAAGATAAGGGTGCTCCGGCCCCACTAAATATTCGGCATAGGCGTAGGGCTCGGTCTTATATAAATCGTAATCGGCCTGGGCATTGGGCATAATTTTCTTCATCGCCTGATAGGCCTTTTCGCCTTCACCGGCAAGGCAGAAGGCTGCGGCCATAAATGTAGCGGCGTGGCAAAACACTGCGGCATTTTCCTTTGTCCCTTCGGCAAACATGCTGATTCTACCCAGCTTGGGATTAAACTTAGAGTAGGCCGGATAAAATAAGGCCAGGCCGTGCGGCCCATCCAGATAACTATTTACAGAACGTAAGACCTTCCTTAATCTTTCGCCTTCGGCTGTGCCGGAAAGGATGGCCCAGGACTGGCTATTCAAATAAATCTTCCCCTCGCTATTTTGCTTACTGCCGTAAACCGTGCCGCCGTCGGTAAAACCCCGCCTGTACCAGTCGCCGTCCCAGCAGTGTTTGTTTAGCCGCCCGGCCATAACCATGGCCTTGCGCGTAAGCTCTCTGCTCTTTTTCTCTTTCCCGATAAGCAGAGCCATCTCGCTCAACTGTTTTAAAGAGCGCGCCAGGGCCTGGGCCAGCCATACGCTTTCGCCTTTTAATTTTATCCCCGCGGCATCAATGGCGTCGTTCCAATCGGCGTGGCCGATTAAGGGCAGTCCCCGAATTCCTGTATCATTAAAGGTGAAATTCAAGTTTCTCTCCAGGTGCTCGAATAAAGTTGCGCTTCCTTCGAATCTGGAGGAACCTTTAAAGTTTACGTCTATCTCCCAGCCGCCAATCCAGCAGTCCTTAAGATAGGGCAGCTTTTTCAGGAGGATATTTTTGCCGCCGGTCTCCTTAATATAGGCAGAGACAGTGGTAGTCAGCCAGATGGGATGGTCTTTGTTGGGACGGTGGCCTTGCGGTTTACCCGTTTCGGAAAATCCCGGGGCGCTTGTGCCGTCTTTGCGAATTAAAGAAGCTAGGGTCAGAATTCTCTTACGGGTAAGCTGCGAATTAATGGAGACAATGGCCTCACTGTCCTGGCAGGAGTCCCTGTAGCCCCGGCCGCCTGAACCCTCGTGATAGAACGAGGGCGAACGCGACCATAGATTGCAGATATAAAGCTGGTATTTTACCCAGACATTCATCATCAGGTCAAAGTCTTTATCCGGTGTTTCTACCTTGATATTGTCGATGACGCGGCCCCGCCAGAGCTGTTTTACCTGGGCAAGTTCCTTTTTGACATTGGAGAGGTTGCGGTATTTGCGCGCCAGCCTCCCGGCATCGGCCTCTGAGCCGGCCTGGCCCATAATCACTACGAATTCGCGTGTCTCGCCGGGCTTAAGCGTCAGGCTGTGGCGCAGGCAGCCAATACCGTCCTCGCCGGAACAGCCGCCCTGTGAAAAAGGGGACAGGCTACTTTTTTGTTGCTCTGCTTCTTTGTTAAAAAGCAGCCTGTCCCCTTTTTCGATGGCTTGAGGTTTTTCTTCGGTGTTAAACCTTCCCAGGAAGGCGTTTTTGCGCGTGGCGTAACCTGCGACCGGCAGAGACGAGCCAAAGAAAATGATATCGGAAAATGCCTTGATATTCAAATCACCCCAGGCGGCGGTCTTTTTGGCCAGAATGACTTTATCTTTATTGTCGAACCAGACGCGATTATATAAGTTCATAATGTTGCGATAACGCAGTTCCAGATGATAATCGCCGAGCAGCCACTCTACATAAGGGAACACTTCCAGGGCCTTAAGTTTACCGGCGCTATTGGTAATTTTCGTCAGCCAGAGCTCGCAGTTATCTTCGCGCGGGACAAAATAGGTAACCTGGGAATGCACGCCAAAATATTTCGTGGAAATTTGCGTATAGCCCAATCCGTGCCGGCATTCGTAGAAGTCCGGCTTAACGCGCAGGGGCTGATAGGTCAGACTCCAGATGTGCTTGGAGATTGCTTCGTCCTGCTTCGCCTTCGGCTCGCAGTCCTCGCAATGACGGGGAGAAGTTCGCTCCTCGCAATGACGAACGTCCCGCACGTATATATACCGGCCGGGGCGGTCGAACTGCCAGTTTTCCGGAAGCCAGCGCGTAAGCCTGTCCGAGCGGCAATCCTTAAAGAAACTATAGCCGCCGGCGGTTTGCGAGATAATGGCGCAGTATTTTTCGTTAGTCAAATAATTAATCCAGGGCCGGGGCAGATTAGGCGTGGTAATTATATACTCCAATCCATCGCTGCTAAAATGTCCGTACTTCAAAACCTTTTCTCCTCTCCTTGAGATTGCTTCGGTCGCTTTGCTCCCTCGCAATGACGGGCGAAGCAATCCCGCTCCTCGGCCGCTCGCAGGAGCTCGCGGCATTTCCTCGGACATTGCGTCCTCGGTCACAATGACGGTTTTACTGTTATCTGTGCTAATCTGTGTTTTAAAACTTACGGCTGAAATATGCGCGCACAATGTGGGCGGTATCCAGAGTAGGCAGAAAACCGCCATAGGGCGAGGTAAAAACCATTGTGCTATACGGCTGTATGGCGGCTTCGCCGAACTGCACAGTAAAAACGCCCTTGTCTTCGAACCTATAATCCAGGCTTACAAACACATTGTGGTGGCCTTTATAGTCCAGTCCTTCGCCCCTTTCCTGAACATTATAACATTTGGAATAGGTATAGTTAAATTTAAGCGAAAGATTTTCGGTCATATCATAATCTGCTTCGAAACCGATGTGATTAATGTTATCGTCAATCTGGCCGGCGAATTTATAATCGTTTTTGGTAAATTCCAATCTTAATCTTAAGTCCTCGGCAGGCTTAATATTGAAGCCTGCTTTATATATGTTAAACCAGGGGTAAGGCGGTGTGGGAAAAAGATATTGGTCGTAAAGCCAGGTTATAGGCTCTCGCCAAACCAGGCCGTCTTCGACATAACTGGAAAAGTTTGGATTGCTAAGGATGCTGCGCGGATAATTATCTAAACCCACGGTAAAGTCATTGGTGTATTCATAAATAAAGTCAAAGGATAACCAGTCCAAAAAGTTATATTTAAGTCCGCAGGAAGCGGTCTTTAAAGAAGGGTCTTTGCCGCCTTCTATCCACTCGTTATCAACAAACTCGTTGGTGTCCACATTGTAAATGACAGGATCCTTCCCGCCGGTAGTATTGGGTAAGTCATGATAGACGCCCAGGAATTTTATCAGGAGTTTTTCATTGGCCTGCCAGCCGGCTTCGGCCCGGCTTATTGTCTCAATATATTTTCCGCCGGAGGCCTCGTGGGCATTGCGGCAATCAAGGAGGGTTATTAAATCTTCGTCGAAAAAGGCCTTTTCCAGGCGCAGGCCCACTACATCTCTGTCAATATCTACAGAATCGCCGATGCGATATTGACGGATATCGTCCCAGGTTAAACTCGGACAGTAAGGCCCGCCGTAATATTCTTCGTAAGGCTCTTCAAAATGGATGTGCCTTCCCCAGAAGGGGTCTTTGCGTGTCAGGCGGTAACTGGCTAAGGCCGGATAAAAACCTTTATCCATATGAGTAAAGTTGAGGCGAAGCGCATAATCGAAGGGCTCGCTCTCTTCGATGGTTTCCTCGTCAATTTCCTCAATCCATTTTGCCGGCCTCTCTTCCTGCACCTTTCCCTTTTGGAGCTCAAAGCTATAGGCATTGCCTACATTCTTTGTATCATACGGCTCTTTGGTCAGGTCGCGCTCATCCCGGCTATAAGCAACCTCGCCCTTTATTTGCAGCGGCTGCGCCGCACAAGCGCCAGGGGTGTAAGAGAAGTCAACTGCTATTACTTTGTTTTCGGCATCGCGGCTCCCCTCTTCCAAACCATATCTCAAGGTGCTGAGCAAACCCAATTGTAATTCATCGCTGGGTGTCCATTTAATTCTGCCGGCCCCTTGGATATTATCAAAAGCATCATAATCCTGCCAGAGGCCTTTGGGTGAAGCAACAGTTGATTCTATAGTCACATTCTCCCAGGCCCGGTTTTTTACTGAGAATCCTCGCAGTGAAGTCAGGCGGGTCATATTACTGTCGCGGGTAAAAAAGGAAAGGTCATCTTCCCACTGCCCCTTGGCAAAGCCCGCGGATGCGCTGCTGGTACTTAACATTCCCGGGCGCCATCTATCCAGCCAGGGGCTTTCCTCCCAGTAAATCATATGGTTGGAAAGGCCTAAGGGGTCATCGGAAGTTAAGGCCTGGTCCTGAAATGCGATAGGAAAAAAGCGGCACTGGAATTCATCTCCGCTGTTATAATCAACCCACAATTCTCTTATTGGCCAAAGTTCCTCGTGAATTTCCATCTCAGGGATATTAAAGGTATCGGCGCCGGTAGACCATTCAATTCCCAGTCCTGAAGAAGCAAGGGCTTTGCCGTCTACCACTTTTATTTCGGGAAGACTGAAAACATCGTTCAATCTATCCGAGTAAACATTTTCATTTATTGTAGACCTTGTATTCGACCAATACTTTAGCTGAATTTCTGCGCTCCCCCCGTCCGCGCTTGTAACCGTAACTTTATTTGACTTGCCGATAAAGCTCCAGGGGTCAAGGGTAATATTAGTATGAAGATTAAATCCCTCTTCGTTTTCCGTATCTAAATTCAGGCACAATCTATCATAGACGCGGGTATCATATGTATTAATCCCGAAATTGCTGTTAACTCTGCGCCAGTTGACCTCGTTGTAATCGGCATTGGCCTCTTTCCAGATAACCTCATCTTCTCTGACCCCTAAGCTTACTGTATATTCCCCGCTAATCCTGGCCGGAGCAATTTCCTCATTCACCTCTTCGATTAGACCATCGAATTTATCAAGCGCCGCTGAAATAATATTTGTTTTTTCCTCCTCGTCATTGCGAGCGAGCGTAGCGAGCGAAGCAATCTCTTCGCCTGAGATTGCTTCGTCGGCACTTTGTGCCTCCTCGCAATGACGAGAAAACGCGGGAGCCGCAATGACGGGCGGCGCGGGAGCCGCAATGACGGAGGGCGCAATCCTCGCTTCTGCCTCTTCTAAAGCCCGCTCCATTGCTTCTTCGCGGGCCAGCTCTTCTGCGTAACCTTCAATTTCTTCCATCTCTTCTTCCTGCGCCAGGCCCAGCTTTTCTTCTATGAGCTGAATATACATTAAGGCCCGGGTGTGCCCGGGCTCAACTAAAAGGGCCTTTCCTAATTCATGCAGGGCCTGTTCGTAATCACCCTGCTCATAATACTCTTTCCCCACCTCAAATAAAAAGTCAGCCGCCCTTGAGCCTTGCGCCAGCGCCGCCGGATTAAGAATAAACAAAAGGACCAGACTCGTCATTGCGAGCGAGCACAGCGAGCGAAGCAATCTCAAAGAGAGATTGCGCAGTCTGTTGCGAGCCCGTTCTGAGATTGCGCAGTCTGTTGCGAGCCCGTTTTTGAGATTGCTTCGGCTGGCTTCGCCAGCCTCGCAATGACGGGCGAAGCAATCTCCTCGCAATGACGTAAATTTCTTGTCACTTCCAGAGCTTTTGCAATTCATAATAAGCCTCTCGGGGGATGCGCTTGTTTATACCGTTTTCCAATTCCGGAGAAAGAGCGACAATTCCCCACCATTCTTCATTCATATTCAT